>CAZDLH010000365.1:0-3579 GCA_964505925.1 uncultured Burkholderiales bacterium | reverse complement strand
TTGATCGGCACCCACACCGCCGAGCAGTACCTGCATCTCGGAGAGACCGCCGGAGCCGCGGTCGGCTTCCTAACGGGCTCCCTCGTCGGCGGCGCGGTCGGCACTGCCGTGGGCGGCTTCGAGCATCTTCGCGAGTGGAACCGAAACCGCACGGAATAAGCCCAGGCCCACACTGTGCGGTGTGGGCCTGGGCTCTTTAAGAGTCCTCTGACTCGGTATCCGTCTCGTCGGCTCGGCTTTCGCCTTCCTCGGAGATATTGTTCAAAAGCGCAAGGATCTCCGAACCGGTCTCCAGCGAGCGATCCCGCTGGAAGTGAAGCTCCGGGATCTTGCGCAGTCGCACCACCCGGTTGATCTCGTATCGAAAGAACCCCTTGGAGCGCTCCAGCGCCGCCTGCAGATCCTCGGCCTTCTCTTCGTCTCCTAAGTAGCTGTATCGAACCGACGCGCGGGCGAGATCCTTGGCTACTTCGATTCCGAGAAAAGAGACCACCCCGTCCGGAGGTACGCCGGGGTCTTTCACTTTGCGAAAGACCTCGGCGATAACCTCCAAGAGCAGGTCTTCGATCCTCTGCTTGCGGCGCTTAGGACCGGCCATCTACAGACTCTCTCGGGCGATCGATTCCACCTTGTAGGCCTCGATGATATCGCCTTCCTGGATATCGTTGAAGTTGTGGATGGAGATACCGCACTCGTATCCCTCCGCCACCTCGCGGACGTCGTCTTTGAAGCGTCGCAGCGATTCCAGTTTCCCTTCGAAGACCAAGATACCGTCTCGAACGATCCTGATCTGGGCATCCCGAGTGATCTTACCTTCGGTAACGTAACAGCCGGCGATCTTGCCGGACCGCGAGATCTTGAAGACCTCTCGGATCTGAACCTTACCGAGTTCCACTTCGTGCTCGTCGGGTGCGAGAAGACCCATCATGGCCTTCTCTACATCTTCGATCACGTGGTAGATCACCGTGTACATCCGGAGCTCCACACCTTCGGAATCGGCCATCCGTTTGACCGCGGTAGCCGGTCGAACCGAGAATCCGATAACGATGGCATCGGAGGCGCTGGCCAGCATGACATCCGACTCCGAGATGGCTCCCACCGCAGCGTGCACGATATCTACCTCGACTTCGTCGGTGCTCAGCTTCAAGAGCGAGGCGCCCAGCGCTTCCAAACTACCCTGACTGTCGGCCTTCAGCAGTAGGCGGAGCTCTTGACGCTCACCCTTCTGAACACTGGCGAACAGATCTTCGAGGGTCGAACGGCTGCTCGACTGGATGCGCTGCTTCCGAGACTTTTCGGTTCGCGCTTCGGATACCTGGCGCGCCCTCTTGTCGTCGTCGACGACCTCCAACACGTTACCGGAATCCGGGATGTCGGACAGGCCTACAACACTCACGGGGATCGAAGGCCCAGCCTCTTTCACCTGCTCGCCGAGGTCGCTCAGAAGCGCCCTCACGCGTCCGTGGGTGTCGCCCACCACAACGGTGTCTCCGACCCTGAGCGTTCCGTTCTTGATCAGCACCGTAGCTACCGGGCCGAGTCCCTTGTCTAGACCCGCCTCGATAATAATACCGGTGGCGTCTCGCGTACTGTCAGCTCGGAGCTCCTGTAGCTCTGCCACTAGGGTGACCATCTCCAGGAGTTCGTCGATCCCGGTGCGCTTGAGCGCGGAAACGTTTACGCACGGCGTGTCGCCTCCCCAGTCCTCCGAAACGATGTTGTGTTCGGCCAACTGCTGAAGTAGACGTTCCGGGTTCGCATCCGGCCGGTCGATCTTGTTGATCGCCACGATGATCGGAACCCCTGCAGCTTTGGCGTGGTTGATCGCCTCTACCGTCTGGGGCATCACTCCGTCGTCAGCGGCGACCACTAGGATGGCGATGTCGGTCACCTGGGCGCCTCGGGCTCGCATCTGGGTGAATGCTTCATGACCCGGTGTGTCGATGAAAGTGACGCTCTTGTCCCCCATCGACACGTTGTAAGCACCGATCGACTGGGTGATCCCTCCGGCTTCACCGGCGGTCACGTTGGTCTTACGAATAGCATCCAGAAGCGATGTCTTTCCGTGGTCGACGTGCCCGAGCACGGTTACCACAGGAGGACGGGACTCTTCACCGGGATCCACTTCGTCTTCGAGGAGATCGAGATCGACCTCTTCGTCCGATGCGGCCTCCTTTACGCTGAAACCGTAAGCTTTCACGATCTCGGCGGCCTTGTCGTACTCGAGCCCCTGATTCACGGTCACCATCTGTCCCTGTTTCAGAAGATACTTGATGACGTCGCTAGCCGGGACTTCCATTCTGGTGGCGAGGTCTCCGAGTGAGATGATCTCGGGGATATCGATCAGCTTCTTGACTTCCACTCGATCCTCAGCGCTGCGTTTCCTACGGCGCTTTTTCTTCCCACTACCGCGTTGGAAACTAAAGTTCGGACGCCTGGGTCCTCGAGATTGTTGGGTGATCTCCCGGGTGCGGCTCCCGCCCTTTTTAAAAGAGGCTTTCTTGCTGGTCGCATCCTTCGCCGGCTCTTCGACAGCCGCCGGACCGCGATCCTTGGCAGCCGGTCGCGGCCTGGGGCGCTCGGTCTCCCGCGGTGGGCCCGCAGGCGGCGGGGACCCTGCTACGGGCAAAGTCTTGTCCGCTGGCAGATCTCCACGGTACTGGGCTGCGATGAGCTGGTCGGGAGGGAGTTCTCGGGATCTTCGCTCGGCGCGGGCTTCAGCTGTCTCTTCCACCTGATTCGAAACGGTTTCCGCTCGAACTTCAGGGGGAGGGGCTTCCTCGGCTACAGCTGGAGAGGTCTCCTCCACCGCTTCGGATGTAGCCGCCTTCTGAGCTTCCTCTTGAGCCAGGACCTCGGCTTCGAGCCTAGCGGCCTCCTCGGCTTTGCGACGCTGCTCTTCGGCGTTCTCCATAGCTTCAGCGGCCGATCGAACCGGGGTCTCCCCAGCTAGAATTCTGTTATGCCGCTCTAAGAGCGCCTGTTTTTGCGCAGCGGAAGGGCGATTCACGATCCTGATGGCGCGATTCACCTTCACTTTGGCTTTAACCGCCGCCTTATCTTTAGCCGCTTCCTGCTTCTTGAGCTTCTCCTCCGCTTCGCGGCGAGCTTGCTCGATATGCGGAGCGACCACTTCGCGGATCTTTCGAACCGCCTCTGGAGTCAATCCGCTCGAAGCGGTTTTCACTTTATATCCCATGTCACGCAAGATCCGCATAAGCGGTTTGCTGTCTTCCATCCCGAGTTCTCGGGCGAGTTCATAAACTCTAACTTTGCCCATGATTCACCTATCCTTGCCGCCGAGCGACCGCGATATCTCCTCTACAGCTTTTGGCTCTAGGAAAACCGCGACCGAGCGCTTAAGGTTGCGGCGACTCTGCAGTCGCTCCCAACATTCTCTATCTCGGCATAAATATAATCCCTTTCCTGGCAGTCGCCCGTCGGCATTCAGCAGGATCGCTTTCGATCCGTCCTTGCGAACGAACCGAAAAAGCTCATCTCTGCTTCGAATGCGCCTACAAGCTACACACATTCTTTGAGGTATTCTCAATGGTAACGATACCCCAACTCTAACCGGTT
>CAZDLH010000364.1:0-3580 GCA_964505925.1 uncultured Burkholderiales bacterium | reverse complement strand
CGCCGATCAGGTGCAGCTCTACAAATGGGTCGCTCGGCAGACGGCGGCCTTGATGGGCTACACCGCCAGTTTCCTTCCGAAGCCGATCGCCGGCATCAACGGCAACGGGATGCACACCAACATCTCGATCAGCAAGCAGGGGAAGAACACGTTCTACACCGCTAAAGGGGAGTGCAACCTCTCGAAAGAGGCTTGGCAGTTCGTGGACCGACTGCTGTGTAGCGGCAACGACCTGTGCTTGATCTTAAACTCCAGCGTGAACGCCTACCGCCGCCTGGATCCGGAGTTCGAGGCCCCGAATCAGCTGAAGAGCTCCCCCGTGGACCGCACTTCGATGGTTCGCATCCCCTTGGGGAACGAGAAGTCCGCCCGGATCGAAGTGCGCACGGTGGCGCCGGACTCCAACCCGTATCTGGCTTTCTACGCTATGCTCCGGACGGGTCTGGAAGGGCCGGTGAACGAACCGATGAACTCCGAGAATCGCCGGACGCGCACCAAGTATCTGCCCAGCAACATCTACGACGCCATCCGCCACTTCCGGCAGAGTACGTTCATCGAAGAGATCCTGGGCCCCGAAGTGAAACACAAGTTCGTCGAACGTAAGCGAGCGGTTGCCCACCGCTCGCCCCGAGAGCTAGGGACCCAGGTTCGAACCGGTGAGATCGTTTATCACCACGAGGTGACCAACCAGTACCTCTGGGGTCAGTTTTAAGCCTGAGGAGTATCGCCACCTCTGGGATCGAAGAGGGCGCGGATCGAAGAGAGCCCGTTTACCGACAGGTGAGCGGGCTCTCTTCGGTTCGGGTACCCTACTGGCTGGGCCTAGGAGACCGACTGAGCTTTCTTTAGCTCCTCGGCTTTTTCGCGATCGGCTTGGGCGTGCTGGAAACGGTCCGTGTTCTGGTAGCAGATGGCTCGCTCTTGGTAAGCGCGCCAGAAGGTGCCGTCTAGTCGGATCGCTTTATCCAACACTTTGATAGCCGACTCGTAGTTCTCTAAAGAGCAGAGGATGGAGCCGAAGTGGTAGACGTAAACCACGTTTTCCGGGGCTAGCTGCGCGGCGGCTGCGAAGCTCTCCACCGCCGCCTCGCGCTGCCCGATGGCGAGCCCCTTGCCGAAGTGAGCCCGGGCGAAGTAAGGGTCGATGGCCAAGGCCCGCTCGAAACAGTCCAAGGACTCTTCAAAGCGATCGAGCTCGCGCAGATAGTCGCCCAACACCGCCCACAGCGAGACGCTGTCCGGTTGACGGTCGAGGGCCGAGCGGAGGGTGGCCAAGGCCTGATCGGCTAGACCCGCTTCCCGCAGTCGACCGACCGAGACCACCAGAATGCGCTCGTCGTCCGGGTGGGCCTGGAGCGCCTGCTGCAGCACTTCGTCGAGACGGTCTCGGTCGAGGGCCGCCGTGAGGCCAACCAACTCCCACCACAACGGCGCTTGGGTGGGATCGACGCGAACCGCCTCGCGGTAGATCTCAAGAGCCTTCTCGGGCTCCCCTTCGATGCGGTGGACGGCGGCCCGCAGAGGGAGCAAGGAGCTCTCGGTTGCTCCCCAGACCTGGGCCTCTTCGATGGCTATCCGGCCTGGCTCGACCTTCCCTTGGGCCAGGAGGATCTGGGCTTTGACCAAGGCGGCGGCGGAGTCTTTATGCCCCAGATTCCTGGCCGATTCGAAGTCCTCAAGGGCCGAGACGGCGTCGCCCAGCTGGGCCTCCACCAGGCCTCTCAGGCTTCGGTAACGACCTTCTCGCGGAGCGACCTGGGCGGCTTCGTGAAGTAGCTCTAGCGCCCGGTGGAGATCGCCGAAGAGCATACTCAGTAGGCCTAGTCCCGCTAGAGCTTCGTGGCAATCCCGGTCCTCTTCGAGGGCGGCTTCGAACGCCTCCTGGGCCTCTTGCCAGTGCTGCATTCCGGACAGAGCTCGGCCTTTCAGCGCTAGGACGGAGGGGGTCTCTTCGAGGACCTCATCGAGGAGACGGGCGGCCTCCTCATACTTCTCCTCGTGCAGGAGGTTACGGCAACGATCTTCGATGTCAAGCATGGGGTATGCTTGGCAAGTTCCCCTGGAACACCTGCGCTTAGGAGCACCATTTTCACCCCTTGTTCACAGCGGCGACTGGCTCCGTCGGCGCTCACCGAGTATAATAGCTCCCCTAGGAGCTCCTCAATGAAAAGAACGATCGCCACAGCTCTCTCGTCGGCTCTCTTCGCGGGCCTGCTCGCTCTGGCTCCGGCTCCCGTCTGTGCGGATCCGACCGCTCGAGAGCTTCAACAGGTCCAAGACGTTCTGGACGCTTACCGTCTTCGACCCGATCAGGTCCAGAGGCTCATCACGGTGGTGGTGCGGTACGGGCCCAGTATTCTTAACGAATCGGTCCCCGCGGGAACGTTGGTTCGCCAAGCCGAGCCGGAGCTACGGGCGGTGCTCGACCCCAGCCAGTACGAACTCCTTCGACTCTTGGAAGAGGAAGCCGACCGCGCTGACGATCTGGGCGTTAGCACGGTCGAGGACCGCAGGCGCTGGATTCAAGAAGCCATGAAGCGGATGGACCACCGGAGCCCCGACGCCTGGCGCCAGTATCTAAAAGGTACAGTCCGGTAGAGCGGGGTCGTCGGTCGACCCACCGTACACTGCGGGCTCTTAGACCCCTCCGTAGGTCGGGGTAGAGCGGCGCTCCTTTTCGATCTCTTCAGCGCTGTAGAGTCGTCCTTCACCGATCCCCTCGCAGGAGCGACCGGCCTTGCGCCAGTTCCGGCGGCTCTTTAAGTTCAAGGGCCAAAACGGCCAGGTTCGACACTGTTGGGGACGCACCGGGTGGATCGAACAGCGCGCGATCTCGCCCCCCGAGGGCCCTACGCTTCGCTCTAAAAAGACGCAGTCGAAGTCCCCCGTCTCGGGCCTCTCCCGCTCTAAGAGCGCCCAGTCCTCGCCGAGGCGGCGGGCGTACAGGGCTTCGAACTGCTGAGGACCGCAGCCGAGAAACTCCACTATCTCGAGGGCCTCGGTCTCGGTGCACTCCACCAGTCCGGCGGGACCACTGCAGCACTCCCCGCACTGGGTGCACTCGAACCTTAGTCCGTCTTGATACCAGGTCTTTGGAGCTTTTCTACCGGCCATGCTTTCGCCTTGTACAGCGCACCGTCTAACCCTTCTCCCCGACCTGCCCGAAGGCGCTCGGACCTAGGGCGAGCTGGGTACTAGTGTCCCCTATCGGTTCGCCTCCCAAGGGCCAGCCGAAGTCGACGAAAAGGTCCAACGGGAGACCCCCACGAACCTCCCGGTACGTTCGTCTGGGGGGCGATGCATCCGTTAGCTCGACCTCCCGTCGGGCTAATGAAAGGATGTGTCTTTCCATGAAACTATCCCGATGGCTCCTCACACTTTTAGCGGTCTTACTGGCGGCCGTTTCCGTCCAGGCTCAGGAGTTGGTCACCTCCCAGCGGGTCACGCTCGCTCCGGAAAGGGGTGGTCGACTGACGAACAGCACCAAAGAGAATCTGTCGCTGGCCACTAAGAACCTCAGCTTCACCGGCGCGGTGTTCCTCACGCCGAACACTCTGCTCCAGGTGCAAAACCGCAACAG
>CAZDLH010000363.1:0-3585 GCA_964505925.1 uncultured Burkholderiales bacterium | reverse complement strand
CCGACCCCGGAGTCCCGGCGACTCCCAGCTTCGGTGCCCTCTACTCCGACGGCAAGGCCGGCCTCCGGATCCTCTCCGAGAAGGGCTCGGCCCCCGCAGGCTGGGTCTGCATCGGGCAAGCCCTGACCCCGGCCGACTTCTGGGAGCGGATCGCCGAGGCCGACCTCCCGCAATCCGGAGGCGTCGATATCGGCCTACCCCGGATCGAGCGTCTAGCCATCCCCGCCACCTAGGCCCCAAGCCCGGTAACCAAGCTTCTGTGGCAGTCCCGCAGTCGGTGAGGTCGACGGCCGGGGTCGGCTACCCTAGGAGCACCTGGGGCAGGAAGCGGCCGGTGACGTCTTGGGCTCGGAGGTTCTGTAGCTCGATCTGCGCCAGCCCCTCTTTTTTCTGGCGGCGGTAGAGCCGCACTAGGCCGAGACGCATGTTCAAAGTGAACAGGTAGTCCGGCGCCAGGCGCAGGGAACGGCGCAGCAGTTGGGTGGCCCGGCGCAGGTCCCCTAGCCCTTCGGTGGCGGCGGCTTCGAAGAAGAGGCTGCGGTAGTCCCCGGGGGCTAACCTGCGCGCCGCCCGGGCGTGGGCGGCGGCCTGCTCGGGCCGGCCGAGCTTTAGGGCCAGCTCGCTGCAGAGCCCTTCGAGATAGGCGCGGCCGTCATCGGCGAGTCCAGAGGGGGTGCGCTGCAGGAGTTCGCTCCACTCCCGATGGGCCTCTTCGAAGCGCCCCAGGTGGTGCAGGCAGCTCCCCCGGTAGTAGGCCCTGACCACCGGGTCGAAGGCCACCTCCGACACCTCCGACTCGAGCTGCTCGAGCGCTCGGTCGTACTGGTGCCGCCGCACCAGAGCCACCATGCGGTCCTGGGCGGTCTCGCGGTACATTTCACCCCGGTCTTCGGCAGCCCCGAAGAGAAAAGGCGCGGCGAGATCCCGGTGCTCGAACGGCGTGTAGCCGCCGCTCACCGAGTAGGCCACCGTCAGACAGTCGATGCGCATCGGCCTCAGAGCCTCGAGTAGGCTCTCGGGCCGGCCCCAGACCGTGCCGTCCTCGTTCAGGAAATAGTCGATATCGAGATCCACTAGTAGCGGCTGACCGGGCTCGGGGGTCGGGGGGTCCAGCGCCTCTAGCGGGCCCATCTCGAACGGGATGCCCAGCAACGTGCCCACAACCCGCCCGCCCTCTAGCCTCAGCTCGGCGTACTCGGCCCTAGAGAGCTCTAGCCAGCTGTTCAGATGCTCTCGGCTCCAGTCCAAGAGGTCGCCCTCGGGCAGCCCGGGGGGGATCACCCAAGTCAGCCGGGACACCATCCCTTCTTCGATGGCCGGGTAGAGGTAGTTGCCGCAGTGCAGTCCGCCCCAGGGTAGATAGCTGTTGCCCATCAGACCCTGCTCTCGGGCCTCGCGTCCCGAGCGGCAAGCGGCCACTCTCTTCAAGTTCGCCGGGTCCAGGCCGTCGCGGCTGATATCGAGATGGGCGTCGACGTGCCAGCACCAGCCCCCTTTAAACCCCGAGCGCTTCCAGACGAAGTAGGCCTCCCAGTGCTCCTCCATGGCGAAGGAGGGACAGCCCTTCATCCTGGGTCTCGTCCCGTTCGCCTCTTCGGGATCCGCCGGCGGCGCTCGGCTAGTTTCTGGGTGCGCTCCTCGATCTGGGCTCGGTTCTCCAGCGCCCCTTTGGCCCGTTCCATCTGGCGCCGAGCCTCCAGCGTGCAAGGTCGAATCACCCGGTAGCTCTCGAGGTAGAAGTCGTTGCGCAAGGCCGCTTCGATGCGGCTGTTGCAAGCGGCCACCTCACCCCCCATAAAGTCGATACCGAGTTCGGCGGTGACCTCAGTGGCCGCATCGAAGAGCAGGTGACCCACCCCCAAGCCCCAGTACTCTGGGGGGGCAGCGATGTCTTCTACGAAGGTCTGAGGCCGGCCCAGATCGTCTTGATCGTGGAGGTTCAGCAGCAGATAGCCGGCGAAACGTCCGTTGCGCTCCGTGTCCCGGGCCACTAGAAAACGGTACAGACCTTGCTGATAGTACCGTTTGAGCTCTAGAAATTCGCGGTCGACGTAGCGCGCTCGGTCGGCCGGGGTGCTCCTCAGACCGGTGAATGTATGAACAGAAGCGGCCACCGCCAAATCCCGGATGAGCTCCAGGTCTTGGGGGACCGCTTCAGCGATTCTAAAACGCATTAAGGGCGTCTATAGAGGTTCGAACTAAGCGAACATGTTCACACCCATGGACAGGTGTGCGCCGATCTGGGGAGGCTGGAAACCGGTGCTGAAGTTCATTCCGAAGTTCATCGACATGTTCGGCTGGAACAGATTGTTCATCGCGTTGCCGAAGTTTCCGGCGTTCTGTCCGCCGTGGAAACAGCCGTTCATACCCTGCATGGACATCGGTCCCTGCTGGCAGTTGCAAGGGCGTCCGAACATCCCGCCTTGCGCCTGCTTCATCATCTGGGTCATCTGTTTCATCATCTTCGCCATCGCGTTGTTGACGTTGGCTTGGGATTTCAGAGCCTGCTTCTGCGCGCGGTTCATGCGCGGCTGACGCGGGCCTCCTCCTCCGATTAAGCTTCCTACTGCTCCGACTGCTCCGGTGATCGCTCCGAGTGCCATAGTGATGTCTCCAATCGTTGTGGGTCTTAAAGATAGTCTCCCACATAAAAGGGGAGATATCTATCCCATGGTCGGTTACAAAAGCGTTAACTCTATGAAGAAAACGTAAACTTTCGTTAGCTTCTTGTGAACCCCCGGTCAGAAACTTCCTGCTCCGGTCCATTTCCAGGGGTCCAGCCCTGGGATCGCGACTCTGGGAGACCCCTACGGGAAATAGAGGGTGTAGCTCTCCGGCGAGCTGAACGCGATGGTATCCAGGCTCTCGCCGATCTCTTGATAGAGGGCCACGATCCGCTCCCCCGGTCGGCTCAGGGGATAGCTCAGGCGCTCGGAGTCGGACACATCGTCTTGGGTGACCACCCCCCGGCGATCGGTCACCATCAAGGCCTCTCCCTGCACCCCCGGGCGATCCGGCGCCTCCTTCGGGTACAGGTAGACCTTGCGCTCGACCGCTTCGCTTCCGCTGTAGGTCAGCGAGATCAAAAGCTCGGAGCGGTAAGGCTCCGGCCGATACGGCTCGAGCAGATCGGCCACCAACCCCTGATCGCTAGGCCAGCCGGTACTGCGCAGGTAGACCTTGAACTGCTGGGCTAGTAGGTCCCACCCCAAGCCGTAGAAACGCAGCGCCTCGAACAGGCTCTCCGGAAGGTCGAGGCCCCGCTCGGCGAGGACCGCTCGAGCCGGCTCCAAGACCGCTTCGGGGCGCTCTACCGAACCGTAAGCGATGCGGCTAGAGTTCACCGAATCGCCCTCCACCCGGTGGCTATAGGTGTAGTAGCTAAAGTGCTGGTAGCCTCCCTCGGACACCTCGTCGAAGCTGCGCGCGGCAGCGAAACAGGCCTCCAGATACCGCTTCTCGAGAGCCGTGAGATGGCGCCGGAAGTTATAGAAATGGCGGCAGTGCCACTGGAAGAGCGAACGGTGGTAAGCGAGCATCTGTGGATCGGTCACCCCCAAAGATACGAGACCGAAGCGGCCTACT
>CAZDLH010000362.1:0-3590 GCA_964505925.1 uncultured Burkholderiales bacterium | reverse complement strand
GATGCTCTGCGGTCGACGCCCCTTTGACACAAAGGAGGAGGAGCTCACGGTGGAGGTGCTCTTGGAGAGGCACCGGAGCCAGCCTCCGCCGGATCCCCGTATGTTCAATCGGGACATCCCCGCCCCGCTCGTGGGTCTGGTGATGGCTTGTCTGGCTAAGGAGCCAGACCAACGCCCCCAAGAGATGGACCACGTGATCGAGGTCTTGTCGCCCCACTATGAACGGTACTGCGGGCGACAGTATCAACCTCCACCTCGGCTACCGGAGGTCGCTCGTCCTGACATCCTCAATAATATCGCGGTCTCATTCTACTCCATCGGTCAGGTGGATCGAGCGCGCCAACTCTTAACGCAAGGGTTGAGACGGGAGTCCGGCCATCCCGAGTGCCTCTACAATCTCGTGCAGCTCGATCGAAGAGCCGGCAACATCGATGAGGTAGAGTCGCTGCGGCGACTTCGCCAAGCGGGCGCCACCGTTCCCTTAGCCCTACTATGTTTGGAGGAAGGGCTCGGGCGCAAAGCCGTGGAGCTGCTGGGTACGGTCCCGACTGCGCAGCGCAACGGTCTATACTATCGCACCCTAGGCGACGCCCAGATGTACGCCCAAGACTACCTCCCCGCGCAGCGCTCCTATCAGAAGGCGCACGAGTTGATGCCGATGGATCAGCCGACTCGGTACCGCAAGCTGCTAGCTATTCAGGGAGCCCGAGGGCTCGACGGCCACGTTCTGTTTCCGTCCTCAGAGGCGGCCCACTGCGATCGGGCCCCCGACCCCAACCTACTGATCGAGCTCGATTTTCAGAGCGAAGGGATCCTAGGCTTTTCGGCTGAGGAGGCCGTCTACTACGATCTCTGGGAGCACCGCTTGGTCGCTGTGACACCGCGGGAGGCAAGGCTGGGCGTCCCCCGGGCGGCGTGGACCAGTCCCCAACAGGTTCTGGTCCAAGACGAAACTGGCTACGAGCTCTGGACCCTTCCGAACCTTCAGATGGCCAAGAGAACCGAAGGAATCGTGGTAGCCGTGACCCCGGGCTTAAAGAAGCTTCTGATCGCCAACCGCGAGGGGCTCTTCTTGTTGGATCAAGAAGCGAAAAAGCGTACCCCCTTGCGGTTCCCTGCACCGCACCATCTGGAAGGTCGCATCCGGGGCGCTTTCTCTCCGATGGGTAACGCGCTGTGCTTAGTTACAGCTGACGGTACCGTAGCCCAGCTCGCCGAAGACGGTCAGGTGATCCCTCTCCCCTGGCCTGAACCGCTCGCCGACCCTCCCCAGATCAGCTCGCTGTGTCTAGGCCAGAACGGTCTGCTCGCAGTGGGGTATCGAGACGGCCGTATTCTAGCCTTCGACTTCACCCAGCGTAAGGTGGTCTTCCGCCTCAAGCTCCCTTTTCCACTCGAACGCATCATCACCGACCGGAGCGGCTCCGTGCTCATGGTCGTCTCCGAAGCTTACTCGGGGGTCCTCTCCGTCAAGGGCGAGGTTCTCCGTCGGTTTCAAGGACCGCTCGCGGTCACGGCCGACCACACTCGGGCCGTAGCCTGGCAGCAGGGTCAACTCACGCTTTACGAGCTGCACCCGTTTCGCCGAGTGCGAGGCTGGACTCAGGAGATCCCCGTCCCCAAGAAGTTGACCATCGCTGCCGATGGCCGTCTCGCGCTGAGTTTGAGTCACGATGGGGAGTACCACGTCTGGGAGGTCGATGAGGAGAACCGCGTCTACGAGCGAGGACTGCTCCTTTGTCCGGGCCGCAGCTACGAGGAGCTCGCGATAGCCTACGAGCGTTATCGTCACCTACTGACGATGGCGCTGGAGGCGTTCCGAGAGTCCGATCCGCTACGATCCGCCCGGGCGCTCGCCGAGGCGCGTAAAGTGGAGGGTTTCGGGCAAGCTCCCGAGGCCCTAGAGATCCAGTGGCAACTACTAGGTCAGCTCGGTAGAGGCAAGCTCGAGGGGGTCTGGGAGCGCCTCGGTATCGGTCCAAGAAAAGGTCTCCGCGGGGCCCTCTCCGACGACGGTCGATGGATGGCCGCCGCGCTCGGCGAAACGGTGACCTGCTACTTTAATCAGAAGAGCCAGACCACCAGTGTCTGGAGCCACGAGCGCCCTAGCCCACTGCTCTTGATCTGCTTTATCTCCGAGGTCGATGAGCAGCGCAACCCCGGACTGCTCCTGCTCGACCGCTCGGCCCGGGGGGGTCTCTTTCGAGCGCCGGACGGTCAACGTCTCATGGACTGGAATCTCGGCCGAGTACCGCTCGAACAGGCCTGCTTTTCGGAGAACGCGCTGTTTTATCTCGATAGCGAGATGCGCTTGGGCTGCTACTGTCTGCAAGAAGACCGAGGGTTCACTACCGAACGCCCCTTGGAGCTATCCGTCCTCCGCCTCTATCCCTGGAGCCAGAACCGACTGCTGGTCCTTCATCGCGACGGTATCGACATGTTCGAAACTCATAGCGGGCGATTCCACCGGGTCCCCTTGAGTCTTCCGGCTACACCGCCCAGTTCGCTGACCTGGCTCGGCGCCGACCGCGACCGGGGCCTGATCATGTGGGGCTTTCAAGACGGCACCGTGTGGCTCACCGCCCGCGACACGAACAGACTACTCCACTCTGCGAAGATCGGGGTCGGTGCGATCAGCGGCATCACCCTCTGCCCCGACTTGGCCCTCGGCATCGCCTGCACCGCTCGCGGCCGCCTCATCTGTTGGTCCCTCGATACCGGCCGAGTCCTCGACCGCTTCCCCGCCGACGCTTCGGGGCTGACCGAAGTTCAACTCAGCGAGAGCGGACGTTTCCTCACCACGCTGAGCGGCCGCGGCGAGCTAAAACTCTGGGAGACCTGCTTTGAGGTCGCCGACGGTGAAGCCGCACCTTCCATCGATTGGCTCCCGAAGACCGGAAGCTTGAACGCACTGGGGCGGCTACTAAGTTGGAGCTAGACGCCGACGGGATCCCGGAACCGTCTGGCGGCACGCTCCGCCGATTCGAACTCGAAGTGGTCGGCTACCTCGAGACCCCATTCCAAGAGCGATTCGCCGTTCCGCGGCAGTCCGGACTCGCGCCCTCCCTACCGTCGCGCCTGCAGCTCCTCCCCCCCTACGACCGGGAAGAAGCGTACGCAGGACTCGAAGCGCACAGCCACCTCTGGATCGAGTTCATTTTTCACCAACAGAAAGGTCGCGCAGGCCTGACGGTCCGCCCCCCGCGCCTGGGCGGCAACCGACGCTCGGGCGTCTTCGCCACGCGAAGCCCTAATCGTCCCAGTCGCCTCGGGCTGTCCGCAGTGCGCCTAGAGCGAGTGGATAGGGGCGTACTCCACCTTCTCGGAGGCGACTTTCTAAACGGGACGCCCGTGGTCGATATCAAGCCGTACCTGCCTTACTCCGACTGTCTACCCGACGCCACGAGTCTACTGGCGCCGGCGAGCCCCACCCGCGTCGAGGTCTCCTGGGGCGAGCGGGTGGACCTATGCATCCACAGACACGGCGAGCGCCTCGGCGTGGACTTACCGCTACTGCTGCGGGAGGTTCTCTCCTACGATCATCGACCGGCTTACCGCACAGGACCAGGAAGGTGCGGGACGCGCCTCTT
>CAZDLH010000361.1:0-3600 GCA_964505925.1 uncultured Burkholderiales bacterium | reverse complement strand
GGAGCTCAACCCGTCGACGGTCGCCATCGAACTGCCACGGGGACTCGAATCGATCTACAGAGATGGGGTTGCGCGATTTCCAGCCCTGTCGTATCTGACTAGCGCAGCTCTCGAAGAGGAGGCAGGGGTAGGCGATGCACCCCTATGGCGGATAGAGCCGACGGACCCTTTCTGCGAAGGGATCCGCACTGCCGAGGAGCTCGGCATTCGGGTGGACTTCATCGATATCTATCGACCGGGCTACCCTCTACACCGAGATCGTCTTCCGGACCCGTACGCGGTCTTGAGTATGGGGGTGAAGGGCTACTACCGCAGCTGCCGCGAGGCGTTCTCGGGGGGAGGGGAGAGTCCGCTTCGATCCGGCGAGCACCCGGATGTGGCGCGAGAGATGATCATGGCGCGCCGCCTTCTACAGTTGGCCGAAAACGGACCGGTGGTCGCTCTCTTGGGCCTCAAACACATAGAGCCGGTCTCTCAGTGGATGCACCGGGCCGATGAGCTCCCTCCGATGGAAGAGCTGCTCGCAGGAGAGAGGCTCCCGCGTCTGCGGCTATATCATCCGTCGATTCGTACGGTGAGAACGCTGTCGGAGGAGCTCCCGTTTCTCATGACCGCCTACGAGCTGCAACGAGGCGGTCCTGGGCCCGACAACGTCTGGCAGGCGCGCCAGGATCTCGCGGACCTCAGGGCGGACGAAGAGCAGACCGAGCCTAAGGAGAAGCTGCCGGAGCTCGAGAAGAGTACGGTCTTTCGGTCCCTGGAGAAGCTGTTAGGGTTTCAGGTGAAGCCTGAGTCGTTGGAGCTCACCAGCGAGCAGCTCAAGAGTCTCAATGCGTATCTGGCGTCCTTGAAGCCCGAGACTTGGACCCCGGCGAGCTTGACCAGCGAAGCGCAAAGCGCCGAGCCGCCGGACGTGGTGGAGACGGCAGAGCCGATAGCAGACGGACGAGAGCCGCGCTACTTCACCTTTAAGAGCAGCGAGGAGCGTCGTCCCCAGCTGCTGGAGCTGTATCGAAGTGTGAACGCCACTGCGAGAACGACGGAGGCCCTCGAACTCGATCGCCAAGTCGTCGTGAAGGAGCTTTTCCTGGCTGCTTCGCGCTTCTATAAAGAGAACACCGGCGAG
Organism: uncultured Burkholderiales bacterium; assembly: GCA_964505925.1. Classification (GTDB taxonomy): domain Bacteria; phylum Vulcanimicrobiota; class Xenobia; order Xenobiales; family JADMJV01; genus JAEXNA01. The sequence goes on along the minus strand of CAZDLH010000361.1, from coordinate 2,474 downwards.
GAAGTCAAGCTCTGGCAACACCAGAATTTCAATCGCTTCAGTCGGCGGTACGCCCATCTGACGGGTCGGCTCCTGCCCACTTCATTACAGCTTTTTATGGCGGCTCGAGCCTGCGTGGACCACAACTTCGCCTACGAGTTCTGGGACCTAGGTACATTCTATCCTTGGCAGAGGGAGCCGGAAGACGGGGTGCAGACCTTCGACTTCGACGGCGACTCTCTATCGATAGACGGTCTCAAGCTGCAGCACTTCGAATTTCACAGAACGTTTCCGAGGCTTCGCCAAGCCCTTCAACGCGTACCGGTACCGGAGCGCAATACCCCGACCGACGATCCTACCGACTGGGCCGGGGCTTTCGAGTCCGGGCGGATCTGCAGTTACCCCCCCGAAGATATCGTGATCGAAGACTACGGTCGATATCTCCAGAAGAAGGCCGTTAAGGTTCAGTCCGAAGCCCACTCTCGCACAGAGCCGTTCACCACCAGTCTTCTGGACGGGATCGATATGCGCACGACCCTCCGCAACTGGGCGGACGGCCAGAAGCTGTACGTTCGAGAAGAGAAGAAGGTCTTAGGGGGGACCGGATCGGTGGTCCTGATCTTCGATGAGGACCTCGGTAACAGTAGCTACCCCTGGTGCATCACGTGGCACGGGGAGCACGACCAAGAGTCAGATATGGCCTTCTATTCGACCGATCGACGACAGAAGATCATCGGGCCCGGCATCGCTCGATGTGAGTACGGCGGTCTGATGTTGAGCTATCCTCCCCGCCGCTTGGGTAATGTATGGGGGGACCCGTACTACCGGGAAGCTCGCAACAAAGCGGAGCTACTCCTGTTTGCCGCCATCGACTACTGTGTCGATCGTCACATTATCTATGTAGCCGCTCAAGCTCCGCGTTCGTTCTACTTTCGGCTCGCCGAACGGATGGGGAAGAAGCTCGTCTATCTGCCGATCGGTTTGCTCTCTCCAACCGCACTCGAGCGCATCCGGGTATTTCACGTGTTAGCCGGCCATCGCTATCGGGAGATCGCTAAGGACTTCGTCTGGTGAGCCGCCACGCTCTCTAGCTGTTCGAGGTGCTCAGACTCTGCTCTTCGAACTCGTTGACCCAGAGATTTTGAAGCGCTAGGACGAGCCAGGGGTCCTCGCGCAACGTTCCGTGGAGAGAGCCGAGGCCTAGAGACTCACAGTTTCGGTAGAGGGGCTGGCAGGCCAGGCTGCTGTTCACTAGTCCGTAGCTTGCTGTGACCAGATCGCAGAACTGTTGGGCGAAGCGGTTCGCTTCGTTCTCCCCCCGGAGGAACCAGCATCGTTGGGTCGAGATCCGCGCAAAGTTGCGGAACGCTTCGTCGCCGGTGGTCCAGTAGAGATCTTCGAGATCGACGGACAGCTCTTCTCTGGTAACGGAGTTCGGGGCTCGCTCTTCCAGCCGTTTGGCTTCGGGAAGCTCGCCATACCCTGCGCTTTTCAGGTACTCGACCGCGGCGTTTCGCAGAGCTGGCAGCCGATGCAGCCCTCTCCACGATACTTCAAGGTGATGAAGGCGCGTGAAGTGGCGAAAGAGGGTGCGCGCTAAGATGAATCTGATCTCCGGCTGCCCTAGGGACAGCAGCGTCGGGTTTACCAGCAGGGTCAGCCCCCGAGAGGATTCTTCGAGGCGAGCGAGTTCGGATACCGGGGAGAGCCGCACTTCGGCCGGGGGCACGCGACCGAGCTGCGAGCTGCAGACCACCAAGTGCTGCCAGAGTTCGGCGGATAGCTGAATGCGGGCGCCGATCTCGCATTTCGGAGCGCTTTGAGGACCGACCCCTAGGCGCGCCTCCCACTGCTCGACCTCCTCGTGAGTCCGCTGTAGACGGCTCTTCAGAAGGAGAGGCTCTACCTTGTGACTCTTCGCCAACCAGACGTGGGCCCGGAGAGTCTCCTCGGTTCTGCGACGGGAGAATCGAACGAGAGAGAAGAGGAGGCGACAGAGGGGGCGGGTTTCGATCTCACTTTGCCAGACTCTACCGAGGTGTGCGATCCAGGAGTCGGTCTGGGGAAGCTGGCGGAAGAGTTGACGAAAGGAAGGAGTCCACCGCGGGTCGTTGGTGTTGAGGGTTCGGACGAGCAGATGCTCTCTTTCTCCTACACGGCAGCTCCCCGGTGTGGCGAAGAGCAGTGAGCCTGAAAGAGCCGAAAGGCTTACCGGGTCTGAAGAGTGATCATAGGAGAGCGCGGTAAGGTCGATGTGGACCTGCTTTTTTTTTGATTGAGGCAGGTGGGCCTGTAGAAGAGTTCGCTGCAGCACCTCCCGATAGCGCCGCTTGAAGGTTTTACTGGCTGGCGCACCGCCACCCAAGGTCATGAGTCGCCCCTGACGATAGGCTTCCATCCAGTTTCTTGCTCGAAAGGCGTTCTCGAATAGAAACTCGCGTCGATTACGAGTTTGACCTTCCCCGATGGCTTCACTCGGTCTAGTGGGTACGCTC
>CAZDLH010000360.1:0-3601 GCA_964505925.1 uncultured Burkholderiales bacterium | reverse complement strand
CGGCCGCTTGACCAGGGGGCGTCTCAAGCCCCCTTCCCGCGACGGCCTGAAACTGCTGTGGACCGATCCTCCGCCGCAGCTCGAGGAGCTGCTCTGCGAAGTGCCCGCGGGGGTGCCGGAGCGCACAGCCGCCTCCGGGCAGACCTCTGCGGAGGCCGCCTTCGAAGCCGTCCCGGAAGGGGGGAGCCTGCTGGAGAGGTTCACTCTCAAGGGGCTCGAGGCGCGCCTTTTCGTTGGGCCGACCGACGGCCGAACCGGACCGCCGGGGACGGCTCGCCTCGAGCTGTGGTGCGCGCAAACCGTCCAAGAGCGGTCCGGATGGGAGCTCGAGCCCCCGCGACTCGACTCCGGCTGGGCCCTCTTGCGCGTTTCCCGGGCCAAGCCGTGGGGCGCCCGCGCTACCGGCCGCCTAGCTCCCTTGCTAAAGCGGCTGGCTCGGCGCGCCGAAGCTTGGGAAGCTCAGACCCGCACCGCTTCGAGCCAGGGGGGCTCCCAGCCCGAGCTCCCGAGCGCGGGGTCGACCGGACCGCCTCCCTTACCGTTAGGGCCGGCGCTGTTAGCTTCGCCCAAGCTCCGCTCGCTGTACGGGGCCCTAGACGGGCAGCTCTTTAAGCTAGAAAATCTCAGCGAGCTGTTCCGAGCGCTCGACGAGGGCCGAGATCGGCTACCGCTCGAGAGCGCTCTCGCTGTCTTGGGGGGCGACTTCAAGCGCGAATCCATGTATTTAACCCAGCTCGGGGAGCTGTTCGCACGCCAGGATCCGCCCTGCTTGAGCCGCAGTCTCGACGGGAGAACCCTGCTCCTGCACCGAGAAGCGCTGGTCGAGCGGTTCGAGCTGACCCGGTTTCAGCCCGAAGACCCCCGGCGGATCACCGCCTCCGGGCTCGACGGGCGCGAGTTGGTCTTCGTCTCCCCCGTCGAACTCTCAGAAAAAGAGACGCTGGTACTGAGCGCGCTGTTGCGGTACGGCACGCTGAGCGAGCGTGAACTCGGGCGCCTGGTGGGCACCCGTCGCATCGCCGGGCTACTCGATCGCCTGGAGGGGCGGCTCGCCGCAGCGGGCTGCTACGACTTCAAGGAGGCGGGTATCGGCGACGACGGACGACTGTACCGTCTCGATGGCGGGGATGGAGGAGACGGAGGGCAGCCCGCAACCGCCGTCAGCTCGTCCTGAGAGCCCGTCTCGCCTCTTGGAGCTCGACCGAGTCGATCTTTTTGTGGTCGCCCAGCCAGACCAATAGACCCTCGACGACGTCGCGCACCTCCTCTAGGTCCAGCGGGCCGTCGCCCTCTTCTCCTTTGCCCTGCTCACACCACCGCACGAAGTACGGTCCCGCCTGAAGTAAAGCTTCGCAAGGGACGGTCAGAGTGAACGGGCCCGGGAGGGTGCCCTCCTCCAGCAGGTCCTCGGTGCCCCGCAGCACGAGGTACGACTCGAAGCGGTCCAGAACGCGGCGAGCCTCGGCCTCGGAGGTCCGACTCCCCCCCTGCTCCACCGAACGGAGGTAGCCGTCGAAGGCCCCGGCAACCGTCAGGATCCGGCGCTGAGGACCGCTATCGTAGACGCTGTTGCGGACCGCTCTCGACTCGAGGGCGGGCTTGACCGGTGGCAGCTCGGCCAACAGCTGCTCGAAGTCCCGCTCGACGGCGAAGCGGTCCCGGAGTCTAAAAAGGCGGGGGCAGCGCAGCTCGAACAGCTCCAGTAGACGGTCGGCCCGGGCGGTGTCTAGCCCGCGAGCGTAGAGCAGCCCGGCCTTGAACTCTAACGACGAGCCCGGGGCTCCCCGAAACCGGAACTCGCCGGTCTCTAACGGTTCCAACAGCTCCAGCCCGTGGAGCGCTCGCTCGGCCCAGACCTTCTGTCCTTCATCGAGCTCGAAGATCAACGTTTCGAACTTTTCGAACTGGGCGGTACCGACTTCATCCTTCGAGGCTCCAGGCTGCTCCATAGAAGAGTACTCTTCCATGGCCGACCCGCGACTCCTGGAAAGCCCCAGCCTAGAACCGCCCCAGCGAGCGCTCGCTCGAGCAGCAAAAGAGAAAGACCCCGCCGTCGGCGGTCGAACCTCGGGCGGGGTATTCGGCCGATGCTACTGAGGCGTTAGTTCATCGCTTGCAGTAAGCGCTGGGCGGTCTGGGCGAAGGTGCCTGCTTTGTCGGTCCCGTTCACGATCCGGCGAGCGTTGTTAAAGTCGGTCTGGTTGTTGTTGATGTACTGGTCGAGCCGCCGGCCGGTGAAGGTACCGTCCTTCATGCCTCCGACTAGGATGCGAGCTGCGATCCGAGGATCTTTTGCCATGTTCGGGTTGCCGACCAGATCGACTCCCAACCGTCGGGACCAGTCGGTGTAGTTGCGCCGTCCGGTGATCTGAACGTAGCCTCGGCCCTTGTACCGAACCCCGTCGCCGCCTTGAGTATTGCCGAGATCCCGACGCCCCTCGTAGGCCCGGCCGGAAGCGAACTCCTCCATGTGGGCGCCAGCGCCGGATTCGTGCACCGTGGTCGCCAAGATGTAGGCCAGTTGGGCTTTGTTCTGGATCCCCTGTCGCTGAGCTTCGGACACGATGTGGGGAAAGTGCTGCCGGGCAGCGTTCTGGTAGCCCCGAGGCAGCGCCGACACCAGGCGCTCCACATTGACGTTCCCCACGTTCCCGGCGGGACCCATCGGCGAGGGAGGCATCTCTCCCGCCCCCTGGGGACCGCCCCCTCCACCGGGCATACCGGGCATACCGGGCATACCGGGCATACCGTAGCCGCCCGGGGCACCACCGAAGCCGGGCATGCCTCCGCCGAAGCCGGGCATACCGCCGCCGAAAGGAGGGAAAGGCCCGCCCATCGGAGAGCCGCCGCCGAGGAAGTTCCCCAGGGGAGAACCGCCCATCGCTCCGCAGCCACACCCGGGCATGCCGAACTGACCCGGCCCCACGGGCATCGGAAAACCTTGGCCGTTCTGTCCCATCATCTGCTGCATCATCGACATCATGGTCATCGCCATCGTGCCGAAAGCGGCCATCATCATCTGCTGCTGAGGATTACCCGGGAACGGGCCCATACCGCCCGGCTGCATACCGAACGAGGGGAAAGGCTGATACCCGACCCCAAAAGAGCCGTTAAACTGAAGATTCATCTTCCGCGTGCCTCCAAATAGATAGTCTTGAGAGCAGTATATCCCAACCCTCGAACGGACCCAAGAGGTCGATCCCCCCAGGCCCCTCATTTAACGAACTTGTTACAAATAAAGCTCCCCCTCGTCTAGCAGATGAAGCCGATTCACGACCCCGGTGACCCGAAGTCGTACTCTCTACTGCCCACGGGCGCCGGGACTGTGGGGTAAGCAAAGCCGATGGGGTCGCGCAGGGGCGCACCACCGAAAGCCTCCTCGTACTCCGAGCTCATGCGCTCGATGAACTCATCGTACTTGCCCTGCTCTTTGAGCATCGCGGCGGTCTCTTTCTGCAGGCCCCCGGACAGAGCCAGTAGGTTCGTGAAGCTCACGTCGACGGTCTTCACGTGGGCCGCGCCGGTCCCCCGGTTATCCCCGGACTCCCCTGCTCCGAACGGACCCTGCAGCTTGGGCCCGAGCAGCGTGTTGTGAAGCCAA
>CAZDLH010000359.1:0-3602 GCA_964505925.1 uncultured Burkholderiales bacterium | reverse complement strand
ACCGAGGCTGAGACGGTGCTGGCCGTCGATCCGGGTCAGAGCAAGTGCGGTCTCGCCGTGCTCGAAGGGATCGAGGGTATCGTCTATCGAGAAGTGATCCCCCGAGGGGAATTTTCTGAGCGCTTTCGCGACCTGTACTTTCAATACCGGCCGCGAGCGGTGGTGATGGGCGATAGTACCGGTTCGGAAGCGATCTCGGAGCTGATCTCCGAAGTGGTGGGACGGCCGCCCGACCTAGTGGACGAGCGGCACTCTACCGAAGAGGCGAAGCTTCGGTACTTCCGAGAGAACCCTCCTAGAGGGCTCTGGAGGTTGGTGCCCATCGGTCTTCAGACGCCGCCTGTGTGCTATGATGACTATGCGGCCGTGGTGCTGGGCGAAAGATGGCTCAGCACAAAGGGCGCTGCAGTTTAGTAAGGAGAAGATAGGATGAAGCGAAGGCGACCGACTAGATGGGGTTTGGGGCTTTTCACTTGGGGCTGCCTCCTATTTTTCTTAGTGACGATCAACGCGACCTGGGCACAAAACCGGGGTCGGAAAGAGACGATGGACACCAACAAGGGCCAGATCCTGCTGGCGGGCTTGGTCTACTCCGCCGAGGATACGGGGGCGAACACCTTGAGCCCCGGGATCAACGCCATCCCCGGTGCTAAAGTCGTCATCGTGGGTACCAACTACGAGACCCAGACCGACGGAAACGGCATGTTCGTTTTCACCAAATCCCCGGAGGGGGACGTGGAGATCGAGATCACCGCCGAAGGGTATCGAGCCGAGCGTCGAACCGCCCGGGTGGATAAGGGCGCAACCATGCCGCCGAACCTACGGATCGAGATGATGGCTCCGGGCACCCAGTACGTGGGTAAAACGCCCACCGGTCTAGGGACGCTATACGTCGCCTATTCCCAGCGGATCGCCGACCAGTCCCAGCAAGGTAAGAGCGGCTATCAGTGGGACAGCAACCTGCAGACCATCGCTGCGGCCATGGCGGCCGGCGCGGACCCCATGAATCTGGAGACCAACTACAACCCGGTGCCTCGGAATCCGAAGGATTCCAACTGGAACCCGGTCAACCAGGCGCCGAACTCCATCATGATCATGCCGCCCAACTCCCCCTCGAGGACCGGCTTCCACAACATGACTTCGGCGCCGTACTGGTTGGCTTTCGACGGTAAGGGTCAAACGCTTTACGTGGCCAACGCGGCTCGACAGATTCAAGTGCTCGATGCGACTCATCAGAACCGCTTGGTCGCGAATCTTCCAGTTCAAGGGGGCGGGGTGGTGACCAGCCTGTCCTTGTCCGGCGACCAGCGCCACGTTATGGCGACGGTGATGGCTGTCACCCCCGGCGTTATGATGATCGATACCGAATCGCGGGCGCCCGCCGCCTTCCTGGCGATCGATAAGGTGGGCACTATGAGCCCGACCGGCGCTGCTACCGGCCCCGACGGAAGCCGGGTCTACGTCACCTTGTCTGGGCAGGGGGGACAGAGCGGAAAAGGTCTGCTGGTAGCCCTGGACCCGTACTCGGGAATGACGGTCGGACGTGCCGATGTCGGTAACGTCCCCACCGACGTGGTGCTCTCTAAGGACGGCAGACTAGCCTACGTGGCCAACTCCGGGTCCGGCAGCGTAACGGTAGTGGACGCCTGGAGCATGGCCCCCATAGGGACCCTGAATGTTGGGGTGGGTCCCCAGAAGCTGGCCATCACCCCGGACGGCAACCGGATCTTCGTAACCAACAAAGGTTCGGATACGGTGACCGTGATCAACCCTATGTCGAACTCTATCGTAGGCACTATTCCGGTGGGTAAAGGGCCGATGGACGTGGCGGTCTCTCCGGACGGCAGTCGGGCCTACGTGTCAAACAAAGACGACGGGACCATCTCGGTTCTGGACGCACAGGGGGCTACCGCTGTGCACGTGACCGACCCGATGCCGCGCTCGAGTCCCTTCGGCATCGCCGTTCGACCGGGCGGAGGGTAAGCTGGAAGCGACCTCTAAGTCGCTGCTCGACGGATCGGTTTAGAGTTGGCTGCAGACGACAGCCCTGTTGAACCCGTTGAACCCGTTGAAAAGGAGGCGTCATGACGGACGGAGACCGAGAGCTGCTCAGCCTCTTTCTCGAAGACGAAGGGACAGCTCGAGAAGGGGAGATCCCGCCCGGTAGGGCAGGCGGGACCGCTGCCTGGGAGGCGGAGACGATCTTCGATCTCGGCCATGCCCTCGAGACCTTTCTGCAAGATGATGAAGAGCGAGCCGTCGGGACGCGTCTGGCGCTCTTTTATCATCCCGGGGATCGGAATCGCTCCTTGGTGCCCGACCTCTTGGTCTCTCGGGCCCCCGAGGGGGTCCTGCCTGAGACCTATAGGGTCTGGGAGCAGCCCGAACCGCCGCAGCTGGTTATAGAGGTGACCGAAGCGGCCGCTCGGATCGAGGACCTCGGCGAGAAGAAAGGGGTCTACGCCGCGGTCGGGATACCGGAGCTGGTGCTGTACGATCCCCAGGGGGAGTATCTGGACCCCCCCCTTCGACTCTATCGCCTAGAAGGGGATGAGTATCGCCGGGTCGAGGGTGAGCCGCTGCGGCTCGAATCCCTAGGGCTCGAGCTCCGCCTGGAAGGCGAGGAGGGTAGAAGGCTACGGCTCTTCGACCCTGAGTTGAAGGCTCTGATACCCGGACGGTTCGAGACTCTGAACTCGGTGTTGGCCGGCACGAACGAGGTCGGGACCAGCGCCGCCGTCCATCTCCAGGCGTCGGAGGAGGTTCCCGAGGCCGACGAGCTAGCCACCGAACTCGAAGAGTTCCGCCGTTTCTAGAGGGTCCGCTCCAGCCGTCTGACGCTCGAGTTCTCAAACGGGATTCAAACGCGGATCTGTTTGCAAAGTGGGAAATCTTGATATAACGTTCCAAGGACGCTCTCCATCGGCCTACCGCGACTCCCAACTGTTGCGGCGGTTGGAGACTCAAGGAGGTTTCCGGGAGACGGGGCCCCAGATCGGAACGTAACCATGCTACAGACGCTGTTCAAGAAAGTCTTTGACCCTAACGAACGAGAGGTGAAGCGGCTCCGCAAGACCGTCGACCAGGTGAACGCCCTGGAAGATGAGATGAAAGCGCTCAGCGACGATGAGCTGCGAGCCCAGACTCCGAAGTTCAAAGAGCGACTGGAGAAAGGCGAGACCCTAGACGATATCCTGGCGGAAGCGTTCGCTACTGCTCGGGAGGCCAGCGTTCGGGTGATGGGGATGCGCCACTACGATGTGCAGCTGGTGGGCGGAATCGTGCTCCATCAAGGCCGTATCGCAGAGATGAAGACCGGTGAAGGTAAGACCTTGATGGCCACCTCTGCCATCTATCTGAACGGTCTGAGCGGTAAGGGCGTTCACGTGGTAACGGTGAACGACTACCTGGCCAAGCGAGACGCCCTCTGGATGGCTCCGCTGTACGACTTTTTGGGCCTGAGCGTAGGCATCATCAATCACGACCAGGCTTTCGTCTACGATCCCGAGCGAGCCGATGGGTCCGAGCCTGCCCGGGAGGTGAAGCGACGGGAAGCCTACGCTGCCGACATCACCTACGGGACCAACAACGAGTACGGATTC
>CAZDLH010000358.1:0-3620 GCA_964505925.1 uncultured Burkholderiales bacterium | reverse complement strand
TCTCGTTGATCGCCTGGAAGCGGACCCAGGCGTCCCATAGCTCGGGATTATAGAAGGAGCCGGTCCGCGCGGTGTAAGCTTGAAATCCGCTATTGTCGACCACCGTTTCGTCTAGGTCCAAGACGATGGCTACCGGACGTTCCGAGCCGGGTAGATAAGCCAAGCCGTCCTCCCCATGCTCGAACATTTCGGCCCAGTCGGCCAACTTGTCGGTGGCGATGTTATAGGTTTGATATCCCATCGCGCGGTATTCAGCGCTACTTCGCACCCACAGTTCTGCCGACGGAATAGTGGTGACGGGAGGGGTCTCCGCGCTGACCGGCGCTAGGAGAAGCCCCGAGAGGAGCAGCCCTCCCCCCAGCAGTCTCAAATGTTTAAAAAAACTCATAATGCCTCCAACTCATAATGCCTCCGGATAGCGCCCGACAGTGGCGCGAGATGGGCGGGCGACAGGCTCGCCGTGTAGGGCGCCGTTCGACGCTTCCCTAGGATCACCCTGGAGAGGCGAGCCTCGAATACGAACCTTCTACCGGGCCTGTAAAATGGGCAAAAGGAAAGGCGCCCCTCTTGGGACGCCTCGGAAGATGAGTCTATCTGAGAACCTCAGACGGAGCAGCTTTACGGCTTGACTCCGTACTTTTTGAGAGCCTTTTCGAGACCGAGCTTCTTGATGGTCTTGAGACCTCGAGCGCTCACCCGCAGACGAACCCAACGTTCTTCGCTCTCGAGCCAGAACTTCTGACTAATGAGGTTAGGCAGCCAGCGACGGCGAGTTTTCCTCTGAGAGTGGGAGACTTTGTTCCCGACTCCAGGCTTCTTTCCGGTGAGTTGACATACGCGTGACATCGAATTCTCCTTTTCCATAGGGGCACGAGCCGAGCCCAGTCCCCGGAAGGATGATAATAGCTAGGAGCCCCTTGAGTGTCAACCCTCCACTTCGAGGGGATCCCACGAGACTATCGGGCGGGTCTGCGACTTTCCCCGTAGTGAGCCACGCAGAGCCGACCTAGCTCACCGCTGTACTCTTCGATGATCTCTTTGAAGTGAAGATCTTTGACCGTTTCCGGTAGGCCGTTCGGTAGCGGCTCTATGGGTCCCCTCCCACACAGGCAGGGTTGGTAGCTAAAGACCCGGGGATTCAACGTGGCCCGAAACTGACCTAAGCTCCTCAGAAGACGGAAGTGGACCACCGCGTTCGCTTCCCGTAACAGATCCATACTCGACACTCCTAGCACCCCGACAGAGGTATACCTAAAAATATTGTTAGGCAAGCCTAGTTTTCGACGCACAGACAGATTCCTCCCTCTGGGAGAGAGCGGCGCCCCTCGAGATAGCGAAACGGAAGCGGCTTCGAGCCATCGACCGAGAGTACAAAGACCCCACACAAAACAGTCTAAACCGAGGAGGCCTCCGCTTCGACCGCGAACCGATCCCCACGGCAGGGCGTCGCTCCTCTTAAGGAGCGGAGCTCGACCCGGACAAGAGGGAGGTTGGTTTGCCTGCATCAGAACACAAAGAGTTCGACCACATCACGACTCTTAGTAACGAGATACGGAGAGGAGAGACGTCCGATGAATGGGTCTTAGACCCCAACACCTGGCTCGAGAAAACCCTCTCGTGGACGGGCGGCCTCGCCTTAATCCCTGGGGCTATAATCCTAGCTAGCTCTCTATGGTCACCGAATCAGACGCTGGAGCTGTCCACCATCTATGGGGTCAGCGGTCTGGCGGCCGCGGGTCTGTGCTTGCTACTAGTGCGGTTAGGGCTCGACGACCACTACATCTTGGATCTGAAGGTGAAAGAGGTCTACTTCGTGCGCTCTCTCTTCGGGATCTGCTGGAAGCGACCGGTCTACCGGTTCGATGATCTCGCCGGTTTCCTCGTCAACGGCCGAAAGCACACCTCGAGGTCCGAGTCGCACACCTCGACGCCCGAGTGGGGTACGGGGCGCAAACGCGCTGCGACATGGTGGGAGTACGCCTTAAAGCTCGTCCCCCGCTCCGGCTTACCCATGACGGTGATAGACTACCAGAGAAGAGATCACGGAGACCTCGTCTCCGCTGGAAAGGTCCTGCCGCTGGAAAGGTCCTGGCCAAAGAGCTCGGAGTACCCCTACTGGCCTGCTACCCAAAGCAGCGCGTAAAGGTCCGAATCAAAGAGGAGGGGCCGATGGTAGAGCCTGCGTTCTTTTCTACGAGCTTCTCACAGAGGCTCCCCTACCTGATCCTCTGCGGCTTTCTCCTCGCCTACAATCTTTGGCCCGGTCTGCTGCGTATGATAGTGGGGATCCTAGGAGGCTAGCTCTTCGGCTCTCCCCCTCGCCCTCGCCCCTTAAGCGCCTTCTTGGAAATGCTCCCAGCAGAGCTGTCCGATCTCCGAGTCGTAGCCGCTGACCAGGTCTTTAATAGAGAGGTTCTCCACCTCGCTCGGCACGCCGTTAGCCAACCGTTCTCGCCGATCCTGGCCGGTCGATTCCATATGAAAGTAGAACAGGTTATCCTCGTGACCCAACTCGAAACTGCCTAGTGAGCGGAGGATTCGGAAGCGCACGATCGCTTCGGCCATCTTTAGGACGTTCATTTCGGCCTCCCAACTGAGGGTCCGCGTCGAACCCACCACACCCCACTGAACCGCGAGCGCCACGAAATGTTCTGTCCGGTTAGCCTTCCATCGCTTCCAGCGTTTTGACGATCAAACGGCGAAAGAGCGGACCGGTCCGTCGGGCTGTCGCCAGTACTTCCGCCTCATCGGCGTGGTGCCCGGCATCGGGGATCGCGATGTCGCTGATGACCGCGAGACCGGCCACTCTCATATCCCGGTGCCGAGCCACGATCACTTCGGGAACGGTGCTCATCCCGATGCTATCGGCCCCCAAGCGCATCAACATCCGCAGTTCGGACTTGGTGAAGAAGACGGGTCCGTTGATCGCACAGTAGACCCCTTCGTGGAGCGGGATCCGCTGCTCTAGTGCCACCTTTTTGACCAGCTCATTATAGGCCGGGTCGTAGGCGTCGAACATCACCGGGAAGCGAGGCCCGATCGCGGGATCGTTCGGCCCGACCAAAGGGTTCGTGCCCGTGAAATTGATATGGTCGCTGATCAGCATAAGGTCGCCGGCTTTATGGTTGTAGTTCAACCCTCCGGTGGCCGCGGTGACGATGAGCGATCCCACGCCGAGCTCGTGGAACACCGCTACAGGGATCGTGCACTCGGCCTGACTGTAGCCTTCGTAGGTGTGGAATCGGCCTTGCATAAGAACCGTCTTCTTACCGCCGAGAAGACCGAACACGAGATTGCCCTTATGCCCCGGAGCGGTGGCCTGCGGAAATCCAGGGATGTCCGAGTACGGTACTACGACCGGATTCTCGGCTTCATCGGCGAGCTCACCGAGCCCCGAACCTAAAATGAGAGCGTAGTCCGGGGTCTCCTCGAGCAGACCCTTTAGGTAGCGTGAGGCTTCAGCGATTCTAGTAGCGATCTCTTGGGACATAAGGGATACTCCTGACATTCTCTCCGGGTCTATACACTCGGCGACCAGCGCCTTCGCTAGAGTCCCCCGGGCAGCAGAACTCTATACGAATCGTAGGGGGTGCACCCATCTCCTGAATGCGTTACGGATA
>CAZDLH010000357.1:0-3623 GCA_964505925.1 uncultured Burkholderiales bacterium | reverse complement strand
CTCATCTCTTTCACGGCGGTGTTCAGGATCTTGAGGTCTCCCCGATCGGCACGATCCTGGGCCAGTTTCACGACCGAGACCATCATCTGATGGAGGAGCTCCCGGTTCTCTTCGGCTCCCGCATCTCGGAGCAGCTCTTCGAGCCGCTGGTCGAGTCGGTGGTCGCCCGTGCTATATCGATACGTCAAAACGTACTCTCACCTTCTGGTTCAATAGGATGGACATCGCGCCCGAAACTCTTCGAGCGTGGCGTTTAGGCGCCGCGAGTCAGTCTCGAGGCGGCCTGATGACCGGAACTTCGCATACTGGGCAGCGCAACACCCCCAGGAACTCCGGGCATTCGTCCGACCAGTGAGGCAGAGCTCCCTCCCGGTGCACGAAATGCTCGCACTCCTTGCTAGTACAGAACACGACGAACGGATTCCCTTGCAGGTTGGTGGGAAGCGTCACGTACTGTCCCAAGCCGTTGGCCGGATCGCGTTCGTAGTGGGTGACTTTATACATGCGCTCACTCATACTTAATGGATTTCCCGTACCTCGCGTAACCTCCTTTCCCGCCTTTGTCCCCCTGCTCGACCCGTAGGTTGCTACTATGGAGTGGATGGAAGGTGCCTTGTTCTTCAATACGAACCCCCCGCCATGACTGAACCGACCAACGTTCTCGACGCTTGCAAGCTAAAAACCCCACCGGAAGGGGTGGTCGAACTACACGTCCATCTGGGGGGTGCCGTGCCGATCCACCGGCTCTTCGAAGCCGCCGTCGATCGCGGGATCCGCCTGCCGGTGACCACCTACGAAGAGTTCTCCGATCTCCTGCACCGCCGGAGCGACAACTCGGGTAGTCTCGAGAAGTACCTCGAGATCTACGAGGTGGCCGAGCGCATCCAGTCGGGACCCAAAGCGCTCCGGGAAAGCGTTCTGATCGCGCTCAACGGAGCCGCCCGCACCCAGGGGTCCTCCAGGGTTTCGGCCGACGGTGAAGCGCTGACGCCGGCCCGGGCGAACCTACCCATCCGAGCCCTCGAACTGCGCTTGAACCCTATGAAGCGAAACAGCGGAGGGATCTGGGACCTAGACCGGGTCATGATGGCGGCCTGTTCTGCCGTCTCCGAGATCAAGACCGCCTACAAGGGTAGGCTCCGAGCTGGTCTCATCGTCTGCCTCGGCCGCGATCTACCTTCCGACCAGAACCGGGTCTTGGCCGAGAAAGCGGCCCTGTGGGCCAGCGACGGTCTCCCCATCATCGGGATCGATCTGGCGGGCCCCGAATCGGCCCAGACCCTCGAAAGCCCAGAAGCGCTCAAAGACATGGCCGCTCATTTTGAGAGCGCGGGCGACAAGGTGGGTCGCACCGTACACTGCGGAGAGACCCGCGCCATAGATCTCACCACTTTCTTAAGCACACTGAGCGCCCTCAAAGCCGACCGGGTAGGACACCCTCTAGTCGTAGCCCGAGCCTTCTGGGAAGACGGGGACTCCCGCGGCCTGGACTACATGCGGGAGAACGGGGTGGTGGCCGAGCTCTGCGTGGTCTCAAACCTCTTGACCGGTGCGGTCAAAGACGTCGAAGAGTACGGGCGGCTGCTCGCGCTCTTCGATCAGTTCGAAGTGAAGTACACCTTCAGTACCGACGCGCCCGCCCTCCAGAAGACGACGCTAGCCAGCGAACTTCAGCTCCTGCTGAGCCGAGGAGCGGCTACCCCCGAGCAGCTCGAGAGCTCCTTTGCGGTGGCCGCCGAAGCCAGCTTCCTGCCCCAGCTCCGGCGCCCCCTGGGACGCTCGAAGGCCTGGGCCGGAGAGGTCCAGGCGCGCTGAGAGGAAGGCCCTAGGGCGCCTTTAGCGCCCGCAGAGCCGGTAGGAGCTCCCGACCGAGCCGGGCGATCAGCGCTTCTTGGTCGGTCGAGGTGATCTGGATGGTGACCACATCCGCGCCCAGCTCCTCGATCAAGGGCCGATAGATCTCGAGCAGACCTTCACTGGAAAAACTGCGCGAATAGCGTTCGAGAACCTCCTCCCGGGGCAGGGCGTCGGCTCGCTCTCGTAGGTCCTGGGGGTCCACCGCCTCCAAGCGGCCGGGAGCGCGAAGACCGCGCCAAGCCTGCAGCGCCTCCCACGCTTGGTCCTCGTCCTCCGCCCAGATAGTCCAGCGGGAAGCCATCACTTTGGGACGCTCTCGACCCGCTTTGTCGGCCGCTCGCCTCGCCGGCTCCACCACCCGCTCTAGCGTCTCTTGCGGGTCCTTCACCGAGGTGACGACACCTTCGGCTTTCTCGCCTGCTAGCGCGGCCGACTTGGGCCCACCGGCCGCCATCCAGATGGGTACGGACCCGATGGGGGGGGAATACAGTTTGGCTCGATCGGTGCGATAGTAGCTCCCCTGGTAGGTCAGCTTCTCGCCGTCGAGTAGTCGTCTCATGATCTCGAGGGCCTCCGCCATTCTCTCAGCGCGCTCCCGATAGGCGGGGAATTCGTACCCCAGGGGCCCTTCGTTGATATTCTCACCGGTGCCCACGCCCAGATGGAACCTCCCCCCGGACAGCCTGTCCACCGTTGCGGCCGCCTGGGCCACCAGGGCCGGATGGAAGCGCCACAGAGGGGTCGTGACTCCGGTCGCTAGCTCTAGACCAGGGGCCGCGCTGCTCAGCGCCCCCAGCGTAGACCAACAGAAGCCCGACGCCGAAGCGTCGTCGACCCAGGGGTGAAAATGTTCGGAGGCCACCAACATGTCGAAGCCGGCTGCGGCAGCGAGCCGTGCGTGCTCCACCAAGCGCTCCGGCTGCCACTGTTCGTGCCCTAGGAAATATGCGATCTTTGTTCTGTTCATCGGTCTACCTTTCTCTCGTCGTTCGGTTCGGCAAGCGCCGGCGGGGCGCCCGAACGCGGCCGCCCCGCCACGAGGAAATACTGGCGCACATCCGAGTCCATACGAAAGATCTGTCCGCCGGGCAGTTCCCAAGTTCGCCCTTCGACCCCGGTGGGCAGATCCCACCAGTCCCTCTTCACTTTAAGGGTGATCGGGGCCTGGGCCGGCCCGTCTCGATAGGGTCGCTCGGCCAGCGCCTCCTCGAAAGCCGCGACGGCCTCGGCCGTCAGCTCGAGTCGAAGAAAGACCAGCTCGGCGTACTCTAACCCCCGGGCTTTCTCGATCCCCTCGTTCGGCAAGGAGAAGCGCAGTAGAACGCTCTCGGGAGAGACGCGCTCTTCGGGCACTCCCAGCCAGGCGTTCAGCGTCGCCGCTAGGGCCAGTGGGATCCCCAGGAGAAGCAGAACCACCATCCACCAGGGCGCGGTCTTCGCGCTCTTCTCGATTCGTGGTGCTGCGCTCAAGGGATCGACCCCGCCATGGTGAAGTCCCCGGGATGGTCGACAACCCACCCCTGGCTCGGTTCACGGAAGCGTTTCATCGTGTTCGACAAGGCGGTCTCTTTCCGCTGGTGGTGATGGCGCGCCTCGTCGACGGCGCCCCCGACTCCAGCTGGGTACGATGCTGCGGATTCAACCTGCAGACCTCTCGGCTCTACCTGGTCCCCGCTCATAGCTCTTTTGCCCCCTTGATCGCGGAAGAAACCGTGTCCGTCACGATCGGCTCCCCGGAATCCGAAAGCGCTCTGCACCTGAGCGGT
>CAZDLH010000356.1:0-3627 GCA_964505925.1 uncultured Burkholderiales bacterium | reverse complement strand
GCTCGAGCAGCAGGGGGACGCCCCCGGCCCTATCGGCTACCCGCAGCACCGATACCTCCGGCAGGTCGGGGCGAAGCTCCCGGAGCAGGGCCCGAGCGTCCGACTCGCCTAGCGCGGTGAGTTCGAAGCGGCGGGTCCAAGTTCTGCGGAAGGCCTGGCCGAACGGCTCTGCTCCCCCGCCGCAAACCAGCAGCGAAGGCTGCTCGACCCTCTGCTCCCAGAGTTCGAGAAAACGGCGCTGGGCCGGAGAGCTGAGCTCTCGAAAGAGCAAAAGCCAAGGCGAGTTTGGGTCCTCGCTGCCCTTTAGGGCCAGCCTCAGGTGAGGCGGACCGCCCCCCGACCGCAGCTCCTCCGGGAGGGCTGCCCCGCCTTCGGGCCAGTCGAAAGGGACGCATCCCCGGGGAAGAAGGGCGTCGGGTTCGGCCGCTAGCAGGATCCTCCATCCCCGTAGCTCGGCCTCCCGGCGGATCTCCTGCAGCGTTCGGGTTCGCCCGTACCCCGGTTCGGCTTGGAGCAAGAGCGAGCGGGAGACCCCCCCTTCGACCTCTTCCATTCGCGCTGCGATCTCTTTGAGAACCTCGCCGTGGCCCCGATAGTCCAGCCAGTAGCCCGGGCCGTCTCCCCGCAGCGGAGCCAACAGCGGGAAGGCCTGGGAGGAGCGTCGCCCCCGGTCGTTCTTTTGGGCCAAGAGCTCCAGAGCGGTCTGCGGCGTGGCGACCCTTCGAGAAGACTCGACCTCGAGGAGCTTACCGAGCCAACCGATCCAGCCTTGCCAGTGAGATACTCGGTCACTGGTGCGCCGGGCGGTTCTGAGCGCTGGTCGGGGGAGTGGGGCTCGGGGGTCCCAGGGTTCGCTCAGCTCTAGGGTAAGCATCAACAGGCACTGGGCCAGGGCGTAGAGATCCCCGGCTGGGGTGGTCTCCTCGACGGAGAGCCCGCGCTCGTCCGGCGGCCGATAGAGGGCGCTGCCGGCGGGGACGTCCTCGCCGTCAGTGTAGGAGCGGTGCCTGCACAGATGGGCGAACCTCGGGCGGTCACCGGACCACAGGAGGTCGGACGCCTCCAGGCAGCCGAGGACCCAACCGCCTGCGTGGAGGGTCTGCAAAGCTTCGAGCAGCTCGGCTGCGACCTCCCAGAGCCGCTCGATACCCACAGCCCCGGTGCGGACGCCTTCGGCTAGGGAAACCCCCTCCACTCGAGCCAGGACCAGAACGGGGAGCTCCCCCCGCCGGCCTCCCACCAGAACGCGGGGCAAGCTCGGGTGCTGTAAAGCCGGGGGAACTAAAGGCTCATAGGACCAAGCGCGCGGCGACCCGCCCACCTGGACCAGGACGCTCGCTGCCCCATCCGGGCCGTCCCACCGACCTTCCCAGACACTTCCCGCCTCCCCCGCGCTCAGGCACCGCCCGAGCTGGAGGTCCCGATCTAAGTCGGGTCGGAAATTCACGAGCGAGAGCTCCGAAAGCTGAGAATGACACTGTGCGGGGTGAACTCCAACGAGCCCCCCAGAAGCTCGAGCGCGTGTTGGAACTCCGCCAGGCCCTCCGCGGCCGGCGCGGCGCTGGGGAGAGCGCGAGTCCAGTCGGTCAAGACCATGCGCAAAGATAGGGGGCCTTCGGCGATGCACTCGGCGTACTTCGGGAGGTTGAGCAGGTTCTCCAGCAGCGTGGTGAGGGCCCAGGCGGCCTTGAGGGTGACGACCTTTTCTACTTGAGCCCAGTCCCCTTGAAGGTTCAGCAGACAGCTCGGGACGCATCGAAAGAGGGCCCGCTTGAGCCCCTCTTCGGAGCTGTGTGCCTCGAAGATCGGGTGGCGCAGGTCTGCCAGCAGGTCTTCGAGATCCTCGAGCAGCGCTCGCAGCTGGGACGCCTCTCGGTCGGTGTGCTGGATCAGGTCTTGGAGCGGTAGGACCAGCTCGGAGTGCAATCGGTCTTGGAACGCTCTTTGTCGCCGCAGGAGGAGACTGTACCACGGGCCTTCCTCGGCCCCCTCGAAGCTGGTCAGAAGTAGAAGCTTTCGGTGGGCCTCCAGGCGGGTCACCGTTAGGAGAACCCGGCCTCCGTGGGGGTAGCTGAGCTCCTTGTGATAGGTGCTCACGAGCTTGGGGGGGATACTGCGCAAAACGGTGCGGACGGAGCTTCCAAGGATCTGATGAAAGCGAGGGTTCGCTCTTTCCAGTCGGCCTCTCCCCGCTAGCACCGCCGCCCCGAGTACACTCGACTCGAAGGCGTCCTCCCAGACCCTTCGGAGCTGGCGGTGCACCTCGATGGCCTCCTCGAGGACTCTGCGCTGCTCGATCGCCCTAGCAGCGGACCGTGCGGCGCCGCCCAGGAAGGCGAACCAGCTCAGATCCTCGGAGCTCGCACCCGACGGGTAGTAAGGCCGGGCGGCCAGTCGCAACCCGTCGACGAGAGATTCCACCGATGGAAGCGACGAGTGGGCGCCGATATCGGTTTCGCGCTCGACCCGCACGTCGAGCTCTGCAAAGCAGTCTTGCAGGCCCGCCTGCAGTCGTGTTTTCAGCTCTTCGAGGGAGTCCGCTCGAAAGAGGCTGCGGCTTAGCTGAAGCCGTCGAGAGGGTAGAGAGTCGGTGGGGAACGCGGTTCTAGGGCGCAGGTAGCGCTCCTCGAGCTGCTGACACTTGCGGGCTTCCCAGTGCCACCCTCTAGCCCGGGCGAACTCTCGCCCTCGCTCGATCAGTGTTCTTCCGTCGGTGCGGCCCGAGAGATGTCTGGAAGCGCCCCTTTCGCGCATCCAGAACGGCTGGAGCAGGTCGGGGACCGGTTCGATGCCTTCGGTGAGCGCCACCGCCCGGCGGAGTTCCTCGAGGGCTGTGGGGCGATCCTGAGCGGATCGAGAGCACGCTCTAGCGCGCAGCGCGAAGGCCCACAGGAGCCGGGCTAACGGGCTCTCGGGGCTCTCCTTTAAGGCTTGGCGGGCCCACCGTTCGGCGGTCTCGAGCCGAGCGGTGCTCAGCGACGACAAGGTTCGTTCCAAGGCGAAAGAGTACCGGGCAAAGGCGGAGTCCACCGGGACGCTCCCTGGGACTAGGGCGTCGGCGAGGGCCGCACTCTGCAGGCCGAAGTAGAAAAGAAGAATCCGGAGTACAGGCCGCTGTTCGGAGGAGCTCAGGACAGAGGTTCGGATCTTCTGTCGGCTTTCGTCTAAGCGGCCTTGAGCGCCGAGTTCCCAGAGAAAAAGAAGCTCACTCTCTGCGCACTCGGTTTGAGTAAAATCAGACTTCTCGAGGCTTACGCACTCGATCGCGAGCAGAGGTGAGCTAGTGTGTATCGTCGGACCTGACGAACTATGAGCGCTACGCTTCGGGCGGATACCCTTCTCCTCGGACTATGATAGCCGCGTGTTGTATCTTTGTCATTGACCGATCGGACATATTTTCCCTATCCGCAAGTCTATAGCTCATCTTTTTGTATCAGGCCGGCGTTCAGGGCGGTCACCACGAGTTCGGTTCGAGTGGCCACCTCGAGGCGATGGAAGAGGACCCGCAGGTACGACTTCACGGAACTCACCGAGACGCAGAGGGCGTCGGCGATGCCTTGGTTCGATTCCCCTCTAGCGACCAAGCGCAGCACGTCTAGCTCCCGGGCACTGAGGGGCTCTATCGGT
>CAZDLH010000355.1:0-3633 GCA_964505925.1 uncultured Burkholderiales bacterium | reverse complement strand
CCATGAAGCTCAACGCGACCACCGAGATGGTCCCCGTCACGTGGCCCGGTTTCGGCGACATCCACCCCGCCGCTCCTCCGGAGCAGGTGGAAGGCTATCTCGAGCTGCTCCGATCCTGCGAGGAGCTGCTCTGCGAGGTGACCGGGTTTCACGCTTTGAGTCTACAGCCCAACGCCGGCTCCCAGGGTGAGTATGCAGGGCTGTTGGCCATCCGGGCCTACCACCATTCCCGGGGCGAACCTCAACGGAACAAGGTGCTGATCCCCGTCTCCGCCCACGGCACGAACCCGGCCTCGGCCGTCCTCGCCGGGTTCGACACCGTCGGAGTGAAGTGCGATGAGCAAGGGAACATCGACGTAGAGCATCTAAAGCAGCAAGCCGAGGCCCACAGCCAGGAGCTGGGCGCCATCATGGTCACCTACCCCTCGACCCACGGCGTGTTCGAGCATACGCTGCTGGAGGTCATCGAAATCGTTCACCGACACGGTGGCCAGGTCTACCTCGACGGCGCTAACTTTAACGCCATGGTGGGCTGGGTCCGCCCGGGGCGGCTCGGCGCCGATGTAGCCCACCTCAACCTCCACAAGACTTTCTGCATCCCCCACGGAGGGGGAGGCCCGGGGATGGGCCCTATCGGGGTGGCCGAACACCTAGCGCCCTTTCTCCCGCGTCATCCGTGGGCTGAGGTGGGCGGCTCGAGCGGCATCGCTCCGGTTTCGGCTGCACCTTGGGGGAGCGCAAGCCTCATGCCTATCGTGTGGGCCTATCTGAGGATGATGGGGACCGAGGGGCTCAAGAGGGCTACCGCGGTCGCCATTCTGAACGCCAACTACTTAGCTCAGCAGCTGTCGAGTCACTACCCGATCCTCTACACCGACCCGAACGGCCGAGTCGCCCACGAGTGCATTCTCGATCTCCGTCCTTGGAAAGCCAAGAGCGGAATCGAGGTCGAAGATGTGGCCAAGCGCCTGGTCGACTACAGCTTCCACGCCCCCACGATGTCTTGGCCGGTGGCGGGCACCCTGATGGTGGAGCCTACCGAAAGCGAGGGCAAAGAGGAGCTCGACCGTTTCATCGATGCCATGCGCAGCATCGCCGAGGAGCAGGAGCGGGTGGCCTCCGGAGAGTGGGACCGAACCGACAACCCGCTCAAGATGTCACCTCATACGGCCGAGGAGGCTTGCGGGGACGAGTGGTCTCACGCCTACGGTCGTGAGGTGGCGGTGTTTCCCCGGCCCGAGCTTCGTACCAACAAGTTCTGGCCCTCGGTGGCCCGGATCGACAACGCGGCTGGCGACCGTAACCTAGTCTGCTCCTGCGCGGGGTGGGACCCAGAGCTGTAGCGAGTCGGGAGCCCGGTTCCCGCAAGGCCGACACGTTTGTGGTCTTTGGGAGCCGGGCGGCGACAGCCCTTCAACCCGAATTCGGGCGGCACTCCCGTCGGCTAAGGCTGCGGTAGGCTCGAGGTGGCCCTAAATATTGCGTCGAGCCCCGAGATAGCGCTGACCGAAAAAGTCGCTACTGAGGCGATCGATCGTAACCCCTCGGGAGCTCGAAGCGTGAATGAAGTAGTCCCGGCCTAGATAGACCCCTACGTGGGAAGCCCCGGGAGCGTAGGTTTCAAAGAACACGAGGTCTCCAGGACGCTCGCTCCCCCGGGCCACCACCTCCCCTACCTCGAACTGAATGTCGGCTGTTCTGGGCAGACGATACCCGTGCTTACCGAAGACGTACTGAACGTACCCGCTACAGTCGAAGCCCCCCGGACGCTGCCCGCCCCAAACGTAGGGGGTGCCCATAAACGAGCGGCAAGACAAGATCACTTCGTGGATCGCTTTCCCTTTCCGAGAGGAGAGCTGTGCCCGAGCGGGGTCCGCTTTGGGCTTAGGTTTCGGCTTCGGTTTTGCCGCCGGGATCCAGACCACTTCTCCGTTCGGCCGGATGAGCCGAGACATGGGCGGCTGGGCAGCTCTGGGCGGAGCCGAAGCCGGAGCCCCTTTGGTAGCCAGACTCGCGAGGTGCTCCCACTCGGCCTCGTCCGGCTCGTCGCGCTCCGAAGCGCGGGCCGAGGCGGGGGGGGTGGCGGTGGGCTTAGCTCTCTTCGGCTCGGAACTCTGCGCAGTAGCCTTGGGGGTCGGTGCCGCTTTCGGCGCAGCGCCGGCCGTCTCCGAAGGGGCCTCCTCGCGAGCTTGAGGTACGCACACCATGGTCCCCTCCGGCAGTTCGGCCGGATAGTCCGCCAAAAACGGGTTCATCCTCAGTAGGCTCGACTCCGCCAAGCCGTAGCGAGCCGCTAGATCCGCCACCGTCTCTCCCTCTCGACAACGGTAGTAGGTGTAGTAGGAGAGGTGTTCCATGCTCGCTTCCCCAGGCCGAGCGACCGCCGGGTCGTTGAGCGCTAGACAGGCGAGCAGCCCGAGGGCTGTCCAGAAGGTGGGTCGCATCGGGAGGAATTCTGGGTCAAAGGGGCGAGACCCTTGCGGATAGGGAAACCGGTGACCGGCGCTACTCCGAACCGACAGAGGAGCCCCAGCGCGACCTTACCTCCATGCGACGGTTAGGACCTATGAGGCTAGACCTCCACCTATAGAAAGATCCGTTTTGCAGTTCAAGTACCGATTTATATACGCCATCCTAGCGCTGCTGTTGGTTTCCCAAGCCAGCATCGCCCGGCCCGAAGGCTGGCCCGATCTTCAGGTCCTCGCCAGCGACGGGGCTCCATTCACCAGTCGCTCCCTCGACGGGCAGGTGACGGTGGTGACCATCTGGGCGAGTTGGTGCTCCAACTCGCGAAGGCAGTTGCCGATCTTGACGCGACTCCAGGACCGATACGCCGACCAGGATCTCAAAGTGGTGGGCTTCTCCTTCGACCGGAGCGAGGAGGAGCATTCCGGCTACGTCGAACACCTCGACCTTAATTTCCCAGCTATCTTCGCCCGCCGCGGCACAGGCCTTGAGATCGTGAAGAGGATCCAGGACCGAGCTGGACCGCTCCAAGCCGTCCCCACCCTTCTGGTCTACGATCGCGATGGGAAGCTCGTCTTCTGTTCGGTCGGCTTTTTCCACATGTCGAAGCTCGAGAAGCTGGTCGCTCCCCTGCTGGAACGGTAGCCGCTTCGGCTCGAGCTCGATCGGGGTTCCCTCCGGTTGCGATAGGTGCAGGAAGGCAAGACCCAGAAACCCCCTATCATGTTGCCAACCATAGATCCCTCAAAGATTGCTCGCATCGCTATAAGCACCGGCGGGGGCGACGCGCCCGGACTCAACGCGGTTATCCGAGCAGCCACCCTATCGGCCCTCGGCCGGGGCTGGGAAGTGTACGGAATCAGAGACGGCTTCCAGGGCCTGCTCGAACCGAAGGACTACGGACCGGAGTACCCTCCGATCTTCCCTCTAACCGCCCAGTCGGTCCGGGGGATCACCCATCTGGGCGGGACCATTATCGGCACCACAAATCGCCGCAACCCGCTGAACTACCCGGTCGAAGACAAGAACGGGAAGGTCAAGCTCGTCGACCGCTCCCCGGACATCGTACGCGATCTCAAAGAGCGCGGGATCGACGCCTTGATCGCTATCGGTGGGGACGGCTCGATGACCATCGCAGAGCGGCTCTCGAGTTTAGGGATGCCTGTG
>CAZDLH010000354.1:0-3647 GCA_964505925.1 uncultured Burkholderiales bacterium | reverse complement strand
AGACCCCATGGCGTTCGTGATCGTAGGGATCAACCTAGCTCTGTCCTACGCCATCTGGTCGCCTTTCATCCGGGCCTACGAGCACAAGCTCGCAGCGACGGGCGAGACCTTCGACATCCCCGAGTCGCCCACTGCGCCCACTGCCACCGCCCCCCCCACTCCTTCGCCCGACGATCCTACCGAAAACGAGGAGTAGGACAGCGCTTTAGGAAGAAGAGTAGAGATGATGCGACGCTTGCTCAATCTCGCCATCTTCCTAGTGGTAGTGGCGATCGTCGGCCTAGCCTTGATCAGGGTGGGGTTCCTGCCCCCCCCTGATCGATGGACGGAGTCTGCCCCTGTGGCCTCCCCGACCGAGGAGCCGCGGGTCGATCTTCATCTAGCGGTCGCCGACCGCCCCGAGCGCTACCTTTTGGGCGCCGTCGAGCGTCTGCTGGAGGCCGACCGAGCCAACCCGGGTAACCTCGTCCGGCTCCCGTACAACCCGGACACCGTCTGGCTTCAGCTCAACGCCGGAGAGCTCGACTTGGTCGTCACCGCACTCGACGAGGCGGTCCGAGGTCTATCTTTGGTGCCCGGAGGACGAATGCTGTTCTTCAGCGGTCTGTCCGTCGGCTACGATCAGGTCACCGTTCTCGCCGATCGAGAAGATCGGCAGCCGACTCGCCTCGGCTACACCCGTGGGAGCAGTCAACAGCTGTTCCTCCGTCTCGAGTACCCCGAAGCGGAGATGATCCCAGGTCGCGATCAGCGCCAACTCGAGCGTTGGCTTCTCGAGCGTCTCCTCGACGGCGTCGTGCTGGAAAGCGATAAGCTGCAAGCCAGCGAGAACGGCTCCACGGTGCCGCTATTGAGCACCTCTGAAGACAGACCTCTACCCACGGTCGTCGTGCTCTCCGAACGAATGGTGGAGCAGCAGCAGGAGCAGGCTGGACGGTGGGAGACCCTCAAGGCCTCTCTCGAGAGCTGGAACCAGCTGGTGGGCTACCTAGAAGAGCAGCCCGAACTTCTCAAGGCGACTCTGCGGCGAGAGAGCCAAGGCGACGGAGTCGACATCGATCGCCTTCTCGAAGACTACCGCTTTTTAGCACCTACGGTCGGCCGCGGTCGTCTACTCGAAGCCCACCGTTCCGGCCGGTTGCGCCAAGCCTTCGAGCTCCTGGTCGTAGCTTGGGTCGACAATCTCGTTCATCCAGACTGGGCTCGGGTGCTCACCTTGCCGGAAGCGCTAGAATCTTACTTCCCAGAGCCTCCCAGCGCCCCTGGGGAGACCCCTCCGGCCGAACCCGAAGTGCCGGCAGCCGAGCCCGAAGTGCCGGTCCAACAGCCGACCGAGCAGCCGGAGGAGAGCGCGAAGACCGAAGGTTCCTCCAACATCTCTGGCTTCCTGGGCACCCATCACACGAATGTCCCGTACTCGCTCGTCCAGCCGCCGGTCGACCCGGTCGCCACGCTCAAAGTGCGAACGGGTGGGCTCCGGTATCCCCCAGCCATAGGGCAGACCAACGTGGCCGCCGTCAAAGAGGACGGCCTCGGCATCTACGACTGGAACGGTCGAGCGGTAGCGGCTTGGGTAGCTGGCGGTGTACTCACCACCCGGCCGGTGACCATCGACGGCGGTTTCGCCTTCGGAGTGCAGGGGGCCCTGATCGCGACCGATGAAGAGGGGACCGAGCTCTGGCGAGCTCCCGTGGAGGACAACCGACCGATCACCGAGCTTCTGCTCGCCGGCGACCTACTGATCTTCGCCACCGGCGGCGAGGAGCCGACGCTCTACGCGGTGCGCTCTACGGACGGGGTCTCCAGATGGCGAATACCCCTCGCCTCCGAGGTAGCCTCTACCCCGGTCATAACCGGGCCGAGCGCACCTAGGCTCCATCTCCTCCTGGCGGACGGGAAGTTCCAGACCTATCGGCTCTCCGACGGGGAATCGCTCTGGGTGAGCGCCCTCCCGTCGCCTACTTTCCTGCCGATGGCAGCTGGGGCAGACCGCTTAGCGGTGGTCTGGCCCGAAGGCCGGGTAGCCGTTCATTCGAGCACCGACGGAAGTATGCTCTGGAGCTCGAACCTCGGCGCCTCGTTAGCTACCGGCCCCACATTGGTCTCGGGGACGGTGGTGGTGCCCAGCAAGGACACCTACCTCTACCTGCTCGATCTCGAAAACCATGGTCGAGTGAAACAGAAGATCCGTCTCGGGGCAGCCCTCTCCCAGCCTTGTCGAGCATCGGAATCTCTCGGTCTCGTGGCCGATGAATCGGGACAAGTCCACGCTATAGACTTCGAATCGGACGCCCTACTTTGGACCAGAACGGTGAGCGAGCAGGCCTTGGTCGCCATGAGCATCGGCGATTCCGGGTGGGCCCTCTCGGACCGCCAGGGCCAAGTCTTCCTCTTCCAGGCCGCTACCGAATAGCCGAAGTCCAGACGGGTTTAGCCCAATACCGACACCGCCTCAATCGAGACTCGTACCTTTCCACTCGATCGGGCGAGCTAGCACCGGGAGACTGATGGTGCCCTGACCCTGTCGAAGCTTCACTGTCCCCCGAAGAACGCCCGTCTCCTCTAGCGGCCCTCTCAGGTCGCGAGCGCCGGAAGCCGAAACCGGAACCAAGTTCGCCTGAAGCTCCCCGTTCTCATCGACCTTGCCCCGAAGATTATAGACACCTCGACCCGTATCCACATTGTTCGTGCCCCTAGTTGCGATGTCGACCTGGAGTCGCCCACTGACAACCTCGCCGCGGATCTGCAGATTCAAGCTCCCGCTCACCCGCACCTCGCCTCCCCGCTGGAGTGGTGCCAGGCCGCTAACCTGAGTCTTGAGAGACAGTTGGCAGCCCTGGCTATCGAAGCGATGCTCTAAGAGCTGCACCTTTATCCCGTCTTTGGAACCGGGAGCGGCGAAGAGTCTCCCCTTCAGGGTCAGATTCGATGTGGCCGCTCGACCTGAAATATTGCACGGTTTCGAACCTCGCAGGGCCACTCGAACGATCCGCTCCCCGGGCGTGAGAGCAGCCGTGCCGGTAAAGTTCCAGCCGGCTCGTTCGAAACGAACATTGCTGCGGACGGCCTCCAACCTTCGCACCTGAGCACCGATGGCCGCCCGGAGCGCCTCGGCGCGCTGCCTCTGGTCGGGGTGCCGCAGATCGATCAAACCGTCCCGAGCCAGAAGTCGCACAAAGCGTACGGGTTCAACCTCGGTCTCTTCGTAGTAAGTGATGGCTTCCAGAGGGGAGAGTTCCGCAAAATCTCGCTCCTCGAGCACGGTTCGGATGGGCTCCCAAACCGCCCGCCACGCACCTTTTCTCAGCTCGGCCTGGGCTAGCATATCGGGGATCGCCATCCGATTCAGAATCGCCCAAGCGGCTAGGGCCGGCCCGTTGCTCAGCTCCGATTTACGGGGCCCTTCCACGAGATACGATTCGAAAAGTTTTTCCACCGACATCTGCAGCGCTGGGTCGGTCTGGCCCCACGCTGCGCGAGGCCCGGGCAGTAACACGAGCGCTAGTACGAAGGCGATCGAAAGTAGAAAATGTCTTTTATAGCTCAAGGGTTTGCTCCAGCCCTTCTGATTCCGGACTTCTGTTCATAGTGCTCGGTCATCTCGTGACCGAACCTCGGGTTCACAACGAGATGGTAATCGTCAGAAC
>CAZDLH010000353.1:0-3654 GCA_964505925.1 uncultured Burkholderiales bacterium | reverse complement strand
CACCGGGTCGTCGGGATCAAAAAGGTAGGTCCAGTCCATCTTCAGCTGGAGCCGAGCCCCTCCGAACACAACGCAAACTGCAACGCTGAATAGACCGAGCAAGAGAGTGGTTCTCGGGTTTCGATAGCACGCGCTGGCAAGTCCGACCAGAAATCGGGCGAGTAAGCTCCGTTGCGGCTGCATTCGGTTGTCGAGTTGGGACAATGGTCAGCTCCCGGATCTTTGTCTTAACCCAGAAAGGTGAAGGGAAAACCTAAAAGGCGGGACCAAAACCTCTAGAGTCGGTCCGGAAGTATACCCCAAGAGAGACCACAGGCAGGTAGGTGTACCTCGAAGTTTCGTTCATCCTAAGAGCATGAAGACCTCGATGAGCGACAAACTGAGCCTCTACCGGCAGTTCTTTAAGCTACTGAGCAAACACACCGCCCCCAACTTCTGGGATCGGCGAGTCCTGAACACACCAGAGGAGGCCGAAGAGCTAGCCCGGGATCTCGAAGAGCTCGGCCCCACCTTCGTAAAGCTAGGCCAACTGATGGCCAGTCGAGCCGACCTTCTGCCGGAGTCGTACATGGCCGCTCTAGCCCGGCTTCAAGACGATGTCGCTCCGGCCAGCACCGAAAAACTGCGTCTGGTGTTTCGAGAAGAGTTCGGGAAGGACCCCGAGGAGCTCTTCGCAGAGTTCGACTGGACGCCGGTCGCGGCAGCCAGTCTGGGCCAGGTTCATCGGGCTCGACTCCCGGACGGGGTTCCGGTAGTAGTCAAGATACAGCGACCCGCGGTCCAAGAGAACTTCGAGAGGGACTTGGAGGTGGTCGCAGAGTTGGCCGAGTTCCTCGAAGCTTTCACAGAAACCGGAGAGCGGTACCGCCTAGGGGCCCTCGTCGACGATCTGGAGAAGAGCTTGCGTCGGGAGCTCGACTACCGCATCGAAGCTCGGAACCTCGAACATCTCCACGCCTTGCTGGAACCTTACCCTAACCTGTACGCCCCCCTCCCCTTCTCCGAATACTCCGGCCGTCGAGTCCTAACTATGCAGTTCGTGGAAGGTACCCGGGTCGACGAGGCTCGCATCCCCCATAAGAAAGCCAAAGCGCTCGCGACCCAGCTCTTCGACGCCTATCTTCACCAGATCTTGGTCGACGGGCGCTACCACGCCGACCCTCACCCTGGGAACATACTGGTCTCCGCCGACGCTGAGCAGGCCAGCATCATCGATCTCGGTCTCATCGGACACGTCGATTACCAGCTGCGCCACCAGCTGGTGTTGATACTGCTCCACATATCCGAAGCTCGCTCAGACCGGGTCGCCTCTTTATGTCTACAGGTGGCCGAGCGCCGCGGAGAGGCGGACGAAGCTCGCTTCCGCAGGCTGATCGCACACCAGGTCCACTCCTACAACGAGATGCCGCTGCTGGAGATGCGGGTAGGTCAAGCGCTTCTAGACGTCTGTTCGGCCGCCGGGGAGTGCGGCCTCACCGTACCGCCTCAGCTCGCGCTCCTGGCCAAGACGATGCTTCAACTCGACCAGCTAGGGAAGACCCTGGCTCCCGACTTTCTACCGAATCAGCGCCTCAAAGAGCGGCTCCCGTACCTCCTGACCCACATGGGGCTAGAGCAGTTCTCCCCCTCCGAGGCCGCCGAGCGTCTCTATCAGTTCAAACAGCTGATCTACGCCGCCCCCGCCCAGGGCCAACGGATCCTCCAGGATATGGCCGAAGGGGAGTTCGGGATCAATCTGAAGATGCATCACATCCCCGAGCTGATGGAAGCGTTCGAAAAGGTCGCGAACCGGATCGCTGCGGGGATGGTGCTCGGCGCCATGCTCGTGGGCGCCGCTATACTCATGCATATCCCGGGGGCCCAAGACGGGGGGTTGTGGGGCCTGCCGAATCTAGGCGCCGGTGTCTTCATCTTAGCCGTATTCGGAGGCTTCTATCTGGTGGCTTCCGTCTTCTATTACGACCGCCTAAAGGCGCCGGTCCGCAGCAAGAAGATCCGGGGTTAGGTGCGTTCGACCAGGCCATCTACGCGGCTTGCGTCCCTGCGCGCTACCCGCCCTCAGACGGGGGTTCCGAAGCCAGCATTTCGCCAAGGAGACTCTTGAGCTCCTGAACCGAATACGGCTTGAGCACCGTCCGCGCCCGAACGTCAAACTCTCGCTGCGCCTCTTCTAGCCGACTCGCGTACCCCGAGGTGAACAGCACCTTCAAGCCCTCGAAACGGCTCGATGCTTCCCGAGCCAGTTCCAGACCGCTCATCCCGTGCATCGTCAGGTCGGTGAACAGAGCCTGAACCGCGCCCTGCTCCCGCTCCAGCAGACGTAGAGCTTCGGGCCCCGAAGAGGCGGTCAGCACTCGGTACCCGCTGGCCTCGAGCACCCGTCGACCCAAGAGCCTCAAGGCCTCGGTGTCGTCGACGATCAGCACCGTTGGCCTCCCGTGCATCTCCTCGCCTGTCGGCTCCGCGCTCGCCGAGTCCCCCCTCGCCGGCAGGCCCGTCCCTACCGACCGAGGCTCCGCGGCCCTGAGCCCCTCCGAGCCGCCCTCTTTCGGAGCTTCCAGCACTTCGCGAAACATCCGCAGCATGGAGTGTGCGGTGTACGGCTTAAAGATGAAGTGGCTCACCCCCAAGGACTCGGCTCGGCTCGCGCTCCGGTTCGAAGCGGTACCGCTAGAGGCGATAATGCGGACCTGCGGATCTATACTGCGCAGGGCTACGATGGTGGCCGGCCCGTCCATGATCGGCATGTCCATGTCGGTGAGCACCAGCTCGATCTCCCGTCCTCGTTGGGCGTACAGCGAGACCGCTTCCACCCCGTGAGCCGCCGAAAGCACCCGATAGCCGAAGCGCTCCAAAGAGGTGGTAGTGGCCTTGCGAATGTTCTCTTCGTCGTCCACCACCAAGACCAGCTCTCCCTCCCCTCTCGGTAGCTCTCCGGAGTCGGTGCGCTGGGCCGCTTCCGTCTGTGCGCTGCTTTCGGCCGGGAGCAGCAAAGAAAAACGAGCCCCCGTACCCCGCTCGCTCTGGACCGCGATCGACCCTCCGTAGGAGCGCACGAGGGAATAGACCGTAGAGAGGCCCAAGCCCGTGCCTTTCCCGGCAGCTTTGGTCGTGAAGAACGGCTCGAAGATCTTATCTTGGATATCCTGGGCGATACCGATCCCGGTATCCTCGACCGAGATCGACACGTAGGGCCCGGGAACACAGTCGCTGTCCATCCTCGCGTACACCTCGTCCACCAGCACATTGGTCAGCTCTATTCGGAGAACTCCGCCTTGGGGCATGGCGTCCCGGGCATTGACGCACAGATTCATCAGAACCTGGTGGAGCTGAGTCGGTTCACCCAGCACCGACCAGAGATCCGGCTCGGTCCTCACCTCCATAGTCACGTTTCTGGGGAAGGTCTCCCGGACGATGCGCTGGATCTCCAACACCATCTGCCCTGGATTGAGCGAGATCTTGTGGCCTTGCACACCCCGGGCGAAGGTCAACACCTGTCGGACCAAGTCCGCCCCCCGCTGAGCGCTCTGGGACATCGTCTCCAGAAGCTCTAGTCCACCGGAGCTGCGCACCTCCTCTATGAGGATCTCGAGCGACACCAGACTGGGCGCCAGTACATTGTTCAAGACGTGAGCCATACCCCCGGCCAGGGTA
>CAZDLH010000352.1:0-3661 GCA_964505925.1 uncultured Burkholderiales bacterium | reverse complement strand
ACACGTTCATACCGCGCTGCCTTAAGCTGCGCTTCACATCCATCGGATCCAGCCCCGCGATCCCGAAGCAGACGATCCCGCCCGACTCGGCGGCTCGACCCCAAAGCTCGATCCCTTCGAGCTGGCTCAGCTCTTTCCTGAGCAGAGCGGCTAGCCCCCGGATCCGCTCCCAGCCCCACTCCACTCCGACCTCCAGACAGTACCGTACCGCCCGCCCGAACCCGAGGCGCATGGCGATCGCGGATTCGTACGCTTCGAAACGGCGGGCGTCGTTTCGAAAGCGATAGACGTCGGGCTCCAACCAGTCCGCGGAGTGCAGGTCTATAAAAGGGGGCTGGAGGCGTTCGATCCAGCTCCCGCGAGCGTACAAAAAGCCCACCCCTCTAGGTCCTCGAAGATACTTCCTGCTCGTTCCGGTCAGGCCATCACAGCCGATCTCGTCGACGTCTATCGGGCACTGGCCGACGGTCTGGCAAGCGTCCACCAGATAGAAGGCCGGGTGATCCCGCAATCGCTTTCCCACTTCGTGAACCGGCTGGAGCATCCCGGAGTTGGTGGGCATGTGGTTGACCGCCACCAGTCTGGTACGGTGGTCGAGCAGCCGCTCGAGATGATCCAAGCAGAGCTCTCCGCGTTCGTTCGAATCGAGGATCAGCACCTCGACCCCGTCGCGCTGAGCGCGCTGTAGAAACGCCAGGAAATTACTCGCGTACTCGTTTCGCACAGTGATGATGGTATCGCCAGGGCGAAAGGTCAGCGCGTAGAAGAGCTGGTCCCAAGCGCGGGTCGCGCTCTCGGTGAGGGCGATCTCCTGAGGCTGGCACCCGACGAGCTCGGCCACGGCTCGGTAGACGTCCTCCAGCTGCTCCCGGGACTCCTCTTCGGCTTCGTATCCACCCATCGAAGCTTCCCTAGCGAGAAACTGAGTGACTTCGTCGAGTACCGGGGTAGGGGGCAGCGAAGCGCCCGCATTATTGAAGTGAAGTAGATGGGCCACGCCCGGGGTATCATCGCGCAACTCTTGGATGGTCATCCGGCCGCCTTTTCCGTAGTGAGGGTGGCCTCCTGGTCGGGATCGGTTAAGCTCGAACGGTCTCCAGGAGATCCAGGTCCGGGGTCAAATCCGAAGTGTATATGAGTTCGGGTCCCGATAGTGCACCTACTTCCAACGAAGATAAACCGCTTAACTTCGACGAAGAGTTCCCACTCCCGTCCATCCCTGGGATCGACGACTGGGCTCATCGGGTTGCTCCTCGGGTCAAGGGCCTAGGGGCCCCTTTCGAAAGAGAGCCGCAACCGACCGTCTCCGAGGTCCTCAGTCAAGAGCGCATCCCCCCGACCCGGCAGAAACCGGCTCCAGAGCCCGACGAAGGCGGCCCTCAGACACCGGAGCAGCCG
Source organism: uncultured Burkholderiales bacterium (assembly GCA_964505925.1). Taxonomy (GTDB): domain Bacteria; phylum Vulcanimicrobiota; class Xenobia; order Xenobiales; family JADMJV01; genus JAEXNA01. Next base: position 2,263 of record CAZDLH010000352.1, on the reverse strand, counting down.
GGGGTTCCCCCGAAGGCCGCCCCGCCCCCGCGCCCTACGGGCGGTGCCGCCAAGGGGCGGCGCCCCTCCAGGCCACCCCGAAGCGGCCGCCTGGCGCCGAACCGGACCCGGGCCACCGTCATGCTGGTGGCCGGGCTCGCGGTGTGCGGCCTCGCTTGGTGGCAGACCCCCACTCTCGTCGAGCGAGCGACGGGACCTCCCCAGATGGAGGCGGCTCGTTCGGTGATCGGGACGGAGCCTTCAGTGACCGTCTTTCGGGGCGAGGAGAATCTCGGTGAGACCCCGCTAGTCGTGGACTGGGAGGCGCCCGGTGAGCGCCTCCGGCTGGAGCGAGAGGGCTATCTTACCCAGGAGATAACGCTAGGGGAGCAGTCTCCAGACGGGCGACGCGTAGAGCGCTTGCTCCCGAGCCTTACGTTCGCTCCTCGTCCCCTCGAGTGGACGGGGCTACCCCCGGGGTCCCAGATCTGGTGGGAGGGGCAGGAGATGAGCGTCGAACGGTTGACCGCTGCTCTCCCGGGCACCTATCAGCTCAAAGTGAAGCCTCCCGGAGAGCCCACTCTCTCCTTACCGGTCGAGGTCCCCGAGCCCTCGCTCGAACCGTTCACCCCGGTCCCGGTCAGCTCCATGGTGACGGAGGCTTTGGCCCAGCGTCCCCGACTGACCATCGGCTGGAAGGACGGTGGGGCAAAGCCCCCTTCCCAGACCGTGCTGCAGATCACCGAGGCCGAGCCCGCAGAAGGCTCGAGCGCATTTAAGACCGAGGTGGCTTTGACGGCCGAGGGAGAGCCCGTGACCGTGGTCGTACCCCGAGCCGGCACCTACCGCGTGAGCTACTCCGGAAACACGGAGTACAAACCGTATCGAGCGAACCTACAGGCCCAGAGCAGCGGGGCGCTAGAGCACCGAGTAGCCTTCGAGGAGCGCCCCAAAGCGCCCCCTCCGGTAGCCACCCCAGCCGTCCCTAGCTGGTCTAGCGGCGGGGGGGGAGGATCCTATCGGCCGGTCTACCGCCCCTCCGGTGGCGGCGGCGGTGGGGGAGGCGGTGGCGGTGGCGGGCGCATCGCTCCACCGAGTTTTTAAGCTAGGCCCCTCCACACCGCTGGGCTGAACTAGGGGGACGGAAGCCCTTGGGCGAAAGCACCTCAGGTGGCCGGACACCTCTTCATCTCTCGTGGGGATCTCACCAAGCTCGCCTGCGACGCTTGGCTCATCCCCACCGACTTCGAGCTCTCGGTAGAGCCGTACTGGCTGAATCCCGAACCGGAAGGCTTCCAGGATGCGATGAGCGCCCTGAGAACGTCCCCTCCGGCTCGCTGGTCCAGCGGCGAACTTCTGGCGATCCCGGTGCCCCTTTGGCATAACGACCGGAGCAGACCCTGGCTCGTCAACATTTTGAGCCACGAGCGAGGGTCCTTCGAGAGACCTCTACGGGGCTTCGTCACAGAGTTTCTCGCCCGCGGGCGAGCCCCGGCGTTCGGTCGAGAACGACCGCTGCTAGCCCTACCGGTGATCAGCACAGGGAAGGGCGGAGGGGCCAAGATCAAAGGTCAGGTTACCGCTAGACTGGTGAAGTCGCTGCTCGAGTTGGTAAAAGAGCACGAAGTGGACGTAGTCCTGGTCACCAAGACCGCAGCCGCCTTCGCGGCCGCCCAGAAGGCCCGCACCGAGGCCGGCCACGCCTGGGACGCATTGTCCACCGAGCTCAGGGAGCGCGCCATCGAGCTCGCGAGGGTGGGTACGAAGGAAGGCTTAGCGCTCTTTCTCGGCGCCGGGGTCAGCTGCAGCGCGGGCCTCCCGAGCTGGAACGGACTCCTCGAGGCCCTAGCGCTCGAGATCGGGATCACCCGGGAGGAGCTAGAGGAGTTTTCCAAACTCGATATGCTGGACCGAGGGAGCGTCCTAGACGGCAGGTTCCGGAACCGGGAACGCTCCATCAAACAGGCGATCTCGAATATCTTTAGCCGCACCTGGGACCACTCGTTGCTGCACGGCCTGCTCGCCTGCCTTCCAGCCAACGAGGTGATCACCCAAAACTACGATAGACTCTTCGAGGTAGCGGCCGAGTCCTCGGGCTCACCGGTAGCGACCCTGCCCTATAGCCACCCTCACACCGCTGGCGGCCGTTGGCTCTTGAAGATGCACGGATGCGTCTCGATCCCGGACGACATAGTCATCCGTCGGGAGGACTATCTTCGCTATTCTGAACGTCGAGCCGCCTTAGCGGGGATCGTCCAGGCAACGCTGCTCACGCGCCGCATGC
>CAZDLH010000351.1:0-3663 GCA_964505925.1 uncultured Burkholderiales bacterium | reverse complement strand
ACGACGGTCGGCCTTTCTGCGATCTTCCATCTTTCCCGGTTCTCGCTCGTGTTCGAATCGCCTTCACATCTCTATACAGTAACGAGGGAGAACTAAGCGATCTCCTGTACGGGGAGAGGTAGGCCCAGGTGCTTAAAGGCGCGTCTGGTGGCTATCCTCCCCCTGGGAGTTTTCCGGATATATCCGTGATTAAGAAGGAAAGGTTCGCAGACCTCTTCGAGGTTCATCGGATCCTCGCCAACCGCAGCGGCGAGGGTCTGTAGACCGACGGCGCGGCCTTCAAAACAGATCGCGAGGCTTCTCAAGATCCTCTGATCTAAGCGGTCGAGCCCCCCTCGGTCGATACCCATGCGGTCTAGAGCTCGCCGCGCCAGCTCAAGGTCGATCGTTCTTTCCTCTTCGACCTGTGCGAAATCCCGGACCCTTCTCAGAAGTCTATTCGCAATTCTTGGAGTTCCTCGGCAGCGATGCGCTATTTCGAGCGCCGCCTCATCGCTCAACGCGTACTGTAACCGACTAGCGGAAGCTTCGACGATCCGCATGAGCTCTTCGGGGGGGTAGAAATCCAGCTGAAAGAGGATACCGAAACGACTTCTAAGTGGGGCGGATAAAGTCCCCGCCTTGGTGGTCGCCCCTACCAGAGTGAAGGGCTCTATCCGGTGACGGACGGCTCGCTTTCGCACTCCTTTACTGATGATTCGATCGAAGGCCAAGTCTTCCATCGCTGGATAGAGAATCTCTTCAACGGTTCTCGACATACGATGGATCTCATCAATAAAAAGCACATCGTTAGCACCCAACCCGTTGAGCAGAACGAGTAAGTCGATGGGACGCTCGATCGCCGGACCTGAGGTGGCCACGAGACGAGTGCCCATTTCAGAAGCGACAAGATTCGCCAAGGTGGTCTTGCCTAGACCGGGGGGGCCGCTGAGTAGGATATGGTCTACGGGCTCTCCTCGACCTCTCGCTGCTTGCAGAAAGACCTTGAGATTGCGCACTACGTCCTCTTGGCCGACATACTCGTCGAGGCTTCGAGGGCGAAGGCTGCGCTCCACCTCAACCGCCTCTCCCTTCAACCGTTGGCCTGACAGGATCCGCTGGGGGGAAGACATGGATAGGGGTTCTGGAGCAGACCGCACCGTCCTCCCGCTCAAAGGTGGTGAGCCGTTATTACCAGATCGGAAACTATGCACGAACGACGCGAGGAAAAGCCAGCAAGTGAGAAGAACCGACCCCCCCCATGAGGAAACTCCTATTCGGCCTCATAGCCCTCATTTCGTTTCATAGCCATCCCCTACTAGCCCAAGACATGACGATCAGAGGTCTACCTGAGCCCCCTGCTACCATTCTCGAGCGGCCTGAAGGGGTTCGGGCCATGAACTTGCCCGAGACCCTAAGTCTGGGACTCCAACAGAATCCCAGAATTCAGATCGCCTCCCAAAGGGTAGAGCAGGCTCGGGCGACTTACGAACAGCAGCGCAGTGCGAAAAACCCGAAACTCTCGCTCAGTAGCAGTACCGCCCTACAGCCGGAAAGGGCGGTCAATACTCGGGAGCTTTTCACTTCCGAGCAGCGCCCTCCCAACTTTCCGGAACGGTTCGTTATCGTCGATCCTTTGACGAGTCAACTCGGCCTAAGCCTTCAAACCCTGCTCACCACCTTCGGTAGAGTAGAGAATCAGATCGCCGCCGCATTTCTCCAGATCGACGTCCAAGGGGCGACCGCCGAGATAGAGCAGCTCGACGTGAGACTATCCATTAAAGAGGCCTTCTTCAGAAAACTCCAGGCCGACGCTACGGTCGAGGTCAACCGGCTCAACGCCAGAGTCTCGGCCCAGACCCTCGAGGATGCCCAAGCGCTGTTCGAACAAGGGATCATGGCGCGATACGATATTCTTCAGGCCGAGATCGAACTGACGCGCGCGATCGAAGATCTGGCCCAAAGTCTAACCCGTGTAGACCAAGCGACTTCCGAGCTAGCGACAGTCCTCCACGAGCGCACGTTCTCCGTTCAGCCGATACCCCCGCAAGATATCGCCGCTGACCAGAACGTGCAGCTCTCAGCCTTGAGAGAGCTCGCTTTCGCTAAACGCCCGGAACTCAAGTCGATACTATTTCAGCAACAGGTAGCAAGGAAGCTTCTAGACTCAGCGTATGCGGAGAACAGCCCAGAGCTGTTCTTATCTGCCAACTACAACACCGCATTCGGCCAGAGCTTGACCCCCCTAAACATTCCGTCATTAACTCTTCAGCTGCAGTGGCAGCTGTTCGACGGAGGCTATCGGAAAGCCAGGATCAGAGAGCTCGAATCTGTGATAGTCGAGCTGAACGCGAAAGAAGACCAGGTCGCGAGCGGCATTGAGGCCGAAGTCGAGCAGACCTGGCTCAACCTCAGGCAGTCCGCTTACAATCTTTCCACCGCCCAAAGGCAGTTGGAAGCCTCCGAGGAGTACTACGATATGGCTAGGCAGAGGTATATCAACGGATTGGCAACCACCTTAGAGGTAGCCGACTCCCTTCGCAATCTGATCGCAGCGCGCTCGCGGTTGGTCAATGTCACCTACGATCGGGAACTTGCTTTCGCTCGTTTAGAGCAGTCCTTGGGTACCGACATCCCAGAACGGACCCTCACCACTCAAAGTTTGAACGCCCTACTGCAAGAGGAGCCTATACAATGAAACTATCGCATCGAACCGTCGCCACACTCCTCGCATTCTCACTCCTAGGTGGATGTAACACCGGAACCGAACCAGAAGCTCGACCGTCGCCCACTCAAGCTGGAGATCAGGTCTCAGGAGCGACCCCAACACCAACCCCACCTAGCGCGAGCCAAAGCGACCTACCGGGAGCAGCCCAAGCTTCCGTTAAGGTGGTTACGGTCGGGGCTGAAAACGTCACACTAGACAAAGAGTACACAGCACATATTCTCGCGGTGGACGAGGTGGAAGTGCGCTCTCGTATAGAGGGCAGCCTCCTCGGGTTCAGCTTTCGCGAGGGGAGCACCGTATCGGCAGGGCAGGTTCTCTTCCAGATCGATCCTCGCCCGTTACAGGCGTCCGTCAGTAGTGCTCGGGCCAAGGTCATGGAGGCGGAAGCCAATCTCCAGTTTGCCAAGACCAGAGTGAACTGGAAGACGGCCAAGGCAGACCTGGCCCAGGCTGAGGCCAACTTGGCGAATCAACAGCGCGAGGTGGACCGCTACCTGCCTCTCATGGAGCGCGCTATCATTCCTCGACAGCTCTACGACCAAACGGTATCGGCGCGCGATGTAGCGCGCGCCCAGGTGGATGCCGCGGAAGCCGAAGTCGAGAACACCGCCATCAGGGACACTTCAGCGATCGCCCAATCCGAGGCCTCCCTCGCAGCCGCTCGAGCAAACCTCGAGAGCGCCCAACTGAACCTCGACTACACCACCATCGAGGCTCCTATCTCCGGGGTCATAGGCGAACTGAACGTCACGCCTGGGAACCTGGTCCAGCCGGGACAAGCCGTCCTAGCTACCATAAGCTCTACAAACCCGATGTACGTCGAGTTCTCCATTAGTGAGTCCGACTATCTGGCCTTGGTCCGAAGCTACGAGCGCGGGGTAGATGTGGAGGCTCAAAGAGTCTTCCAGATCATCCTTGCAGATGGTGAACAGTACGAGCATCTCGGACGATTCGAA
>CAZDLH010000350.1:0-3666 GCA_964505925.1 uncultured Burkholderiales bacterium | reverse complement strand
CCCGTATCAGCCCTTCGAAGCTCTTGATGCCGCTCTCCTTTGCGGCCATTCTAGGGGGTGCCTGTACTCTGATAGGGACCTCGCCGAACCTGATCGTGCACTCTATCGCCATTCGCGGCGGAGCTTCAGGGTTCGAGATGTTCGAGTTCACAAGTTTAGGGGTGGCAACCTTGATCGTGGGGGTCGTCTACCTCGCAACCGTAGGCTGGAGGCAGCTTCCGGAGCGCCGGCGCGCCGAGCAGATGCTGCGCAGTTTCAGCATGGCTTCCTATCTGACCGAAGTGGTGGTGCTGCCGGAGAGCCCGGCGGCCGGGCGCACTCTCATCGAGGCTCCCTGGAGCGGGCGCTTCGACCTCAGCGTGATCAGCGTTCGACGGGACGGCGAGCTGCTGAGCCTCCCCTCGAGCACCACCGTTTTGAAGGCCGACGATAGGCTCTTGGTTCGCTGCGAACTCGACGTTCTCAAGCGCCTCGGGGAGGAGGGCCTGTTCCGCTTCAAGAGCAAGGCCCCGGTGCGCGACCAGGCCCTTCAGTCGCAAGACTTCACCCTGGTGGAAGCGGTCGTGCCGGTGCACTCGATGCTGGTTGGGAACACGCTGCACGCGGTCGACTTTCGGGAGCGCTTCGGAGCGTTGGCGATCGCGTTGCGCCAGCGGGGGCACGACAAGGTGATCCATACTCGAATCGGTCACACCCGTATCGAAGCTGGCGATGTCCTCCTCATCGAAGTCGAGAGGCAGCGCCTGGAAGATCTTCGCAACGACGCCGCCTTCATTATCATCAGCGAGTTCGAGGAGGGGCCGAAGAGCCGCTGGGCTATGCCTATCGCCTTGGGCATCTTCATGAGCGTGGTTTTAGCCGCAGCCGTCGGTGTCGTACCTATCGAGATCGGGGCGGTCTTGGGGGGGGTGGTCATGGTTCTTTCTGGCTGCCTGACGCTTCAACAGGCGTATCGAGCTTTGGACTGGAGAGTGATCTTCTTGCTGGCCGGCTCGCTCTCGTTGGGCGTCGCTCTGGAGAAGACAGGGTTGGCGGCGCAGTTCGCGGGAGGCGTCGCTTCTTGGGCGACGCCCTTCGGGGTCTTCGCGGTGGTCGGGACTCTCTATCTGGCCACGACTCTGCTGACGGAGCTCATCGCCAACGCCGCCACAGCAGCGCTGATGGCTCCGGTGGCGATGGCGCTGGCCGCCACTTTAAATTGGGACCCCAAACCGCTTCTGATCGCCGTCACTTTCGCGTGTTCGGCAAGCTTCATGACCCCCATAGGCTATCAGACGAACACCATGGTCTACGGTCCAGGTCAGTACCGGTTCTCCGATTTTATGCGGATCGGTACTCCGCTTTCTCTCGCAGTTTGGGTCTTAGCCACCCTCTTGATTCCGTTCCTGTGGCCGGTCCAGCCTTAGATCGATGGGAGGTGGGGCCTCGTCGGCCCCTTCGATCCGAAGCGGGGCGGTCGGTCCGAAGAGGCGCACAGATCGCTTGATCTGATCCAACACCTCTCGCCGATCGGCCGGTAGGGCTTCGGCTCCCGTGACCATAAATTCACAGCGCAGCTCGTTTCGAAAGAGGACCAGGACCTCGGCTTGGTAGGGGTCGGTCATCCGGTACTGCGCAGCCTTCACTGCTCCCGGGATGTCGGGGCTATCCACCAGGCGACTGTGGGGATCGCTTCGGCGAAACCCCCGCAGTGCATTGTACTCTCGGATCGCCTTGTCCTCGCCCAGCCAGCTCTTGAGTCGGACCTGGACGGAGACCCTCGAGCCGTTCCAGTCCGGGCAGACCAAAGAGTGGATGGTCTGACTTCGAGTGCGGCTACCGACGAGCTCGAACCCGTCCAGGCTAAACTCCACCGCGGGGCGGTCCTGGTGCTCTAGCACGAAGGTCTCGGCTACGGTCGGAGTAAGGATCAGTAGGCAAAACAGCAGGCAAACGAGGGGTCTCATGTCGGCTGCTTTGGGGTCCAACCCTACACTCCTACCGTCGAACTCATGGGTCGTTGGACCTAGACGTCGGGCTCGACCTTTACCAGCAGGCCGGTCTGCAGCAGCGAAGTGGGGTTATCGACCACTCGGTCCCCGTCCTCGAGCGCACCGTCGGCGATCTCCCAGTATCGGTCGCCCTTAGTGCCGACCACCACCGGGACCGACTCTAGGCGGCTCTCGGCGTCGAGCCTCCAGACGGAGTAGTCCTGCTCTCGCCGGACGAAGGCGGAGCCCGGAAGCGATCTGGCGGTTTTCTGTTGAAGCAAGAAGCGAGCCCACAGTTCGTAGCCCGTGCCGAGCCCTTCGGGCGGGTCGAGCAGGCCGATGTGCACCCGTACCCGTTGTTGTTCCACGCCCAGGGACGAACGCTTGGTGAAGCCCTGAGGTTCGAGCAGACGGACCTCGCCCTTCAGCGGTTCCCGATCGCTACCGGGATCGAGCAGCACGGTGGTGCCCCTTTGGAGGCGCAGCGCGTCCTGGGAGAGGACATCGCAGATGGCTTCGATGTCGCGGCGACGGCCGAGCGTCAGCAGGACGGTCCCGGCACTGAGCTCTTGGGGGCCCCGGACCTTTCGCTCGAGGACCGTTCCGTCGATGGGGCTGAGGATCTCCGAGCGCGATCTGCGGTACGACTCCAGTCGCTCTCGACTCTCTTGCTCTCGAACCGCTGCGGAGGCCGCCTCACTCTCTTTTCTCCGTCGCTCGAGCCGGGCGCGCCACGATTCGACGCTGGCTTGAGCTTCCGCGACCCGGGCTTGAAGGCTCTCGCGCTCGGCCCGGCGAGCGTCGAGTTGGGCTTCGCTCTCCCGTTGGGCGCCTTCGATTCGCTCTAGATCCCGGGTCGGCAGGGCGCCCGCGTCGACTAGGGCGGTCACCCGAGCCGATTCGCGCTGAGCGTTCTCCAGCGCTACCCGAGCTGCGCTCAAGGCGGAGTCCATGCGCCCGAGCTCGGCCCTCAACGCAAGCACCCTTTGCTGCGCCGCTTGAATCTCGCGCTGCTCGACGCTCAGGTCGCTGCTCAGCTCCTCTTGGACTCGCTGGGCCGAGAGCCTGGCCTGCTGCGCTTCGATCGACAGATCCATGGGAGTCGAGTCGAAGACGACGAGCCGTTCTCCCTCGCGAACCAGATCCCCCGGCTCCCATTCGATGCGTTCGATCCGGCCGCTCTCGGGCAGCGAGACGGGGAATTCACGGCGGATGTGGGTCTCCGCCCTCTCGGAGAACGAGACCTCTATGCGCCTGGCTTCGACGACGGCGACGGATATAGGGGTGGCGGACTCGCAGCCTACAGTGGCGAGAAACGAGATGAGAAGACCCAAGGCGTAGAGGCCGAGTCTGCCGGGGGAGCTGGGGGAGCTGGGGGAGCGGTACTTCATACAGTATCCTTTGTACTCGGGGAGGGGGTCGAGGTTTCGGTCTGCTCGACCAACGAAACGATCCGACCGTCGGAGATCTCCGCGACGCGATCCGCGCAGCTCGCTGAGGCGCGGTTGTGGGTGATGACCACAACCGTCTTGCCAAACTCTTTATGCACCCGCGCCAGGAGGTCCATGACCTGCTCTCCGGTGGCGGAATCGAGATTTCCTGTCGGTTCGTCGCACAGGAGAAGCTCGGGGTTCGAGGCCAGCGCCCGGGCGATGGCCACGCGCTGCTGGTGGCCGCCGGAGAGCTGCGAGGGGAC
>CAZDLH010000349.1:0-3671 GCA_964505925.1 uncultured Burkholderiales bacterium | reverse complement strand
CCTTCATAAAGGGCGCCTCGGGCCTCGGTCCACCTGCACCTCGGCCTCGCGACAGTAGAACGGAAGAAGGCCCGGAGTACCTGGATCGCCCGAGAGATACAGCCGGGCGGCCAGGCGCGCTGTCGTCAGACCCGATGGGGCCACCTCTGGAGCGACCGCGAGCCTCGGGCGGTGGGTCTTCCCGAGCAGGGTATCCCGGTACGATTCGAACCCGCTACCCACGCACAGGTCCAGGGGGAAGCCCCCCATCCGATGGGCGAAGTCCTCCGGACTGCGCGCCGCCGTCTCGAGGAGACGTTCCGGCCGGTTAGCAGGTCCCCGACTGCGAAAGACGCAGGAGTAGACCTCACCTCTACGGGCGTCTAGGGCTACCGCCACGATCTCGGCCTCGGCACCGTACTGAGCGGCCAGAACCTCGAGAGTATCGAAGCCGTACAGCGGACAGTCGGCCACCAGCGCCGCCGTGCGGGCTAGGGTCACCCCCAGCCGAACGCCGGTGAAGGAGCCGGGTCCGGCGGTGACCCCCACGCAGGCCAACCCGCGCCCGTCGAGTCCCGCCTCCTGGAGGAGCCGGGCGACGTTTCCGGGCAGCTTCCGAAGAGCGCTCCTGGGCTCTAAAGAGGTCAACTCCGAACCATCGACCTCCGAGCGATCGATGTCACCGCCCCCGAGCGAGACGAGGCCGCAGGAGTGGGTAACCCCGCTGCAGTCTAGCCCGAGTACACCTCGCACTCCGGTCACCATCCCTGCGTCCTCTCCGGCACTACAGCGGCCGAGAGCCGGTCCGAATCCGGCCCGCTGCTGACCAACAAGACCGTCCGTTCCTCGTCCCCCTGGCCGTACTCAAAATGTAAGCGGAGGCGGTCCTCAGGGAGAAGGTCTGGAAACCGCTCCCCCCATTCCAACACCACGATACCAGACCGATACTCGTCGAGCATCTCCGAGAAACCGAGATCCTCGAGCTCCGTTTCATCCCCTAACCGGTAGAGGTCTCCGTGCAGCAGAGGCAACCGCCCACCGGGGCAAGGAGAAAACAGAGTGTAGGTCGGGCTGCTGGCCAGACGCGTGCAGCCCAACGCCTCGCTCAGCCCTCGAGTGAAGGTCGTCTTACCGGCTCCCAGATCCCCGCTCAAAGTCACCATCTCCCCGCCCTTGAAAGCGGACGCCAAGCGCTCGGAGAGCTGGTGGGTGGTCTCCAAGTCAGGTAGTGTAAGGCTAGTCGATCGCATCACGGGATGATCGTTAGACCTCGTTCGGGGAGAACCCTGGTAAGACCGACCAGACCGAGGCAGGCGCTTGGAGGTGGAAAAGAGTACTCCTCCGTAGCGGTTCTAAGACAGGTTTTCACGAGCGTACACTACCCAGGACGACCGAGTCCTACCACTTCTGGAGGTATCGGAACAAGATGGATTTTTTTGGAGACAAAGCGAGAAAGGGCTTGGACTTTCTGAAGAGTCGGGCGAAAGAGACGGTAGAGGCGCAGAAGCTCGTCTCCGGGATCCGAGCCCTAGAGGACCAGCGCGACCGCTGCCTTATGGATATCGGCCATCGGGTCGTAGCGATGTTCGAGACCGAGAGTTTCGACCGCCAGGCTCTGCGCGATCTAGCTGAAGAAGCAAAAAGGATCCACGCGGAGCTGGAAGTACAGACCGAGATCTATCAGAAGGTGAAAGAGCAGCTCAAGCAGAGCGTTGAAGAGATCCTACCGAAGGGCGAACAGCGCTCTGACGACCTGTAGTCCCCCCCTACTGGAGCCAGTCTTGATCCTCGTCGAGACGGCTGGTTCGGCAAATCTAGGGGCAGTGGCTCGCTCGGCGACCGCCTTCGGTGTAACCGCCATCCGCTTGGTTTCGCCGCTGTGCCAGCCCGACGACCAGAGCCGACAGTGGGCCTGCTACGGCGCCCCTGCTCTGGACCGCCTCGAGCGGTTCGAGTCCCTCGAGGAGGCCGTCGCGGACCTCGATCTCGCGGTCGCCTTCACTCGGCGGGAGGGGAAGCGGCGGCACCGGCACCATAGCTTACCGGAGCTCGTAGAGAAGGTGCTCCCGGAGTATCGAACGCTGCGTCGGCTGGGCCTGGTCTTCGGCAATGAGACCCGCGGACTGGGGAACCATCACCTAGACCTGTGTGGCCGCTCGACCGAGATCCCGGTGATTGCGCCCAACGGGAGCCTCAACCTAGCCCACGCCGTGAGCGTGGGGCTCTACGAGTTGGTGGGGCGGGCCAGGCCCCTGGAACCGTCGGACTCTCTACCTGCGCCTCCCCCGGGTCATCCCGAGGCCCCGGCCACCGCAGTAGACCGCGCGCGGCTTCTCGAACGGGCCGAGGAGACCCTCCGGCTCACCGACTACCCCCGCCACCAAGCCAGCCTCGAAGAGGAGATGGTGAAACTCTCGGACCTGCTGTTCCGTTCCAACGTCCAGGAGTGGGAAGTCCGCCTACTCCAAGGCATGCTCAAACAGGTACGGTACCGGCTTACCCACCCTTCGCGATGAGGTCCTCCACCCGCTTGCGCAGCGCATCGGCCTCGTCTCGATCCCCGGCGGCTTCCTGGAAGCGCGCCAATTGCCGCAGCGGACCCACCAGTTCGAGACTCTCGGCGCCCAACGCCTCTTCGTAGATCTCGAGGGCCTTGTTGACCAGAACCTGAGCTTTGAGATTCTCTTGCTGATCGCCGTAGAGCTCGGCCATCTCCCGCAGAACACCGGCCACTTCGGGATGCCTCTCTCCGAACCGCTTCCCTTTCCAGTCCAGAACCTTCTTCAAGAGCGGCTCAGCCTCACTAGGTTTACCGCTGCTTCGATAGAGGCGAGCGAGCGCCAGGTGAGATTCGGCGAGCTCTGAATCCTCTTCTTCCGAGAACGACTGGCGGATCTGTAGCGCCTTCTTGAGGAGAGCCTCCGCGGCTAGAAAGTTTCTCTGGTCTTGATAGACCAAGGCTAAAGCGTGGAGCACGCTCGCCACCTTCGGGTCAGACCCGCCGAAGACGGCCGTCTGGATCTCGGCGGCCCGCTTGAGATACTGCTCGGCCTGAGCGCTGTTACCTTGAGAGCGGCACAAGCGACCCAACCCTATCAAAGTCTCCGCAAGAATGGGGTGCTCTTTACCGTAGCGCCCTTCGAGCGCCTCGAGATTCCGTTGATGATACTGCTGAGCGAGGGTTAAGCGGCCTTGCTGCTGATACAGCTTAGCCAGACTCGCTACCACGGAATAGACCTTGGGGTGGGAGGAGCCGTAGAAGCTCTCCCAGCGCTCCAGCGCTTGTTCGAAGAAGGTCTCGGCCCGCTCCAGACGCTGCTCGGCCGTAGCGATCTCACCCAGCAGGTGCAGCGCCTCGGCCAGATCCGGATGGCTCTCTCCGTAGAGCTCCCGCCGCAGGCCCAGAGCGCTCTTGGCGAGGCGTACGGCCTCTTCGGTGTTCTCTTGATCGAACTCTAAACGAGCCAAGAGCAGCTGCAGTCGAGCGTGCCCAATGCGAAGATCTACGCGCTCTTGACCTTCCGAGCTGTAGGCCTCGAGAGCCCTCTCGGCCAAGGCCGCTGCGGTGACGCTCCGACCGTCCAAGCGATGGACTCGGGCCAGCTCCTCGAGCACCTCCGCCATCTCGGGACTCGTTTGGGAAAAGCGCGTGGCACGCAGACTCAAAGCGGCCTTCAGATGCTGCTCAGCCT
>CAZDLH010000348.1:0-3676 GCA_964505925.1 uncultured Burkholderiales bacterium | reverse complement strand
AAGGGATCGAGCCGCTCTTAAAGCGCTTTTTCGAGCTAGTGGGGATGGCGCTGGCGCTGCCGGTGGTGTTCTACTCGGGGCGCCACTTCTGGGAGCCGGCTTTCAAGGCCCTGCGCTCTCGCAGGCTGACCTTCGATGTCCCGATCACGGTGGGGCTTTTCGCTACCACGGCGCTCTCGGTGGTCAGCTTTTTGCGGGGCACCGATCATCAGTACTTCGATACGGTGGCCATGTTCTGTTTCGTACTCCTCGTGGGTCGGGCCCTTCAAGAACAGGCCATGGGTCGGGTACGCGCGCGTCTCGGCTCGCTGCTAGGCCATCGACCGGAGACGGTGACGGTGGTCCAAGGCGAGGACAGACGAACCTTACCGCTGAGCGAACTAGAGGTGGGCGATCGAGTGCTTCTCGAGCAGGGGGTGGGGGTGCCGGCGGACGGTCTTTTGATCGAGGGCGGACTCGAAGTGGACGAAGCCTCCTTGACGGGGGAGCCGCTACCCCGAAGCTGCCGCCCTGGGGACGAACTCCGGGCCGGCTCTGTGGTCTACTCCGGCGGAGGACTTCTCGAGGTGGACGCGGTGGGGAGTCGGACCGTACTGAGCCGGCTGATCGCGCTGGTGGAGCAAGCCCAGGAGCGCCGCGTCGGCGAGGGGCGGATGTCGGAGCGGATCGCGGCGCTTTTTTCCGGCGGGGTCTTACTACTGGCTGCGCTGGTCTTTTTGTGGTGGCTCCCTCAAGGGCTAGCCCAGGCCACGCTGGTGGCGGTATCGGTGCTGGTGATCACCTGCCCGTGCGCTTTGGGGTTGGCCCTGCCGCTAGCCTTCTGGGTGGCGGTCAGAAGCGGCGCAGAAAACGGTGTGCTGGTGCGAGACGAAGCGGCCTTCGAAGAGACCGGCCGTCTGACCGACCTGATCCTAGATAAGACGGGCACCCTGACTATGGGGCGACCAGAGCTGCTGTCGGAGCGCTTCTTCGCCGGCTCCGGGCCGGAGACCGTGGCTCCCTTGGTCCTTCTCCTAGAGGAGCGCTCTTCTCACCCCTTCGCGCGAGCGCTGGTGGAGCGGTACAGGGGATCTACTCCCGCGCTGTCCGATGGCGGAGAGGTCGAGGAGGTTCCAGGGCGCGGTAGGGTCGCCCAATGGAACGGGCGCGAGGTGTTCATCGGTCGTACCGAGGGGAGCGATTCGGACGGAGGCTACGACATCGCGCTGGTGGTGGACGGGACTCCCTGGGCGGCCTGGCGTTTCGACGACACGCTCCGGCCCGAAGCCGAGGGTGTCGTGCGGCAGCTTCAGCAGCGCGGGATCCGCCTCCATCTGTTGAGCGGAGACCGCCACGGGCGTACGAAGAGAGTGGCGCAGGCTTTGGGCCTCGATAGTTTTCGTGGCGAGCAGCTGCCGGAGGAGAAGGCCGTCTTCCTAGAGGAGCTGCGAGTCCGCTATCCGGGGGCGGTGATCGGGGTACTGGGCGACGGGACCAACGACGCCCTAGCGCTCTCGGAGGCCGACGTAGGGGTGGCTATGGGGCACGCTACCGCCGGGGCTGCGGCCTCGGCTCCGGTGCTCTTTCTGGCGCCCGGCCTGGGACCTGTTATGCGCTGGTTGGACCTGGGGGGAGCCTATCGACGCACTGTCCGGACCAGCCTTAAGCTTTCGGCTCTGTACAACGCTCTGGCCATCCCCGCCGCCGCTCTAGGGTGGGTCTCGCCCTTGGTGGCGGCCATCGTGATGCCGATATCGTCTCTAGCGGTGGTGGTCAACAGCCTGCGCCTACCTAGGCGGTGGAGCGCTCGGGGAGAGGAGAGCTGATGGAGGTCTTACTGATCTTGATCCCGGTGGCGCTGGTGCTCTCCGGCCTCGCCTTAGCGTTCTTCTTCGCGGCTGTCACCTCAGGTCAGTTCGAAGACCTCGACGGCGACGGGGCTCGGATCCTACTCGAGGACTCGGAGTGAGGGGAGCGATGCGCTCACAGAGCGGCTCTTTCGGCGATCTGCTCGAGCCGGGTCATCCCAAGCAAGGTGATCAGGGCTTCGGACTCCAGGAGCTCCCCGTCTTTCTTGGCCCGGGTGAAGGTGCGAGTGACCGTCTCCGGCGTGGCCCCGATCATGTCCGCGACCTCTTGTCTACTAAAGGGGAACGGGATCTGCAGTCCGTCGGGGACCGTCTCCCCGAGTCGCTCGGCCAGAACGTGGAACACCTTCCAGAGCCGTTGGGGGATCCGCTCCAGCGCGATGCTCGCCATCATGGCGCGCTGATGACGGATCTTGGTGGCGCAGCCCTCCAAAGAGCAGCGCTGAAGCTGGGGGAAGTCTTGCGAAAGTCGAAAGAACTCGTCTGGGCCGAGCTTGGCATACTCGGCGGGGGTGACCGTCTGAGCGCTGACCGGATAGGGGCAGCTGTCGAGGGCGCAGAGCGCACCGCAAACGTCGCCGGGGAGCAGGAGTTCCGTGATCATCTGGCCGCCGTCGGCACTCATCCGGGTGACCTTCGCCATACCGGACCTTATAAAGACGAACCACTTCTGGCTTTGGTCCTGCTGAAACAGATATTGGCCGGCCTCGGCTCGCCGGAATCCGATCTTGTCTTCGAGACCGACGAAACTGCGAAAGTCCGACTTGTGTTCAGGCAGTACGAACATTATGGATTCTTTCTCTTAGCGCGGAGGCTTCCTTCTGTTGGTTTATCCTACACCCGGAAAGCGAGGGGTTTCGGAGGTAGTCCGAATGTGTTGGTCTCGAATCGTTTAAGGGTTTCGGGTTGGGGGGCACGATCGGAGGAACGAGGCCACTCCTTACCTCGGCCCTGAGCGGTCCGGTGCTGGCTTGAAGCTGAAGTGAGAACTATGAGCGAAGAAAAGCATGTAGACTATATCGACGAGGTCGCCGCGGAGTGGCGAAGCGAGAAGCCGAGCTTCGACACGACCGGGTTGGAGATCGGAGCGAGGATCGCGGTCCTGCAGCGTCACCTCGAGCGGCGAGCCGACCGTCACCTCGCCGAGTACGGACTGCAGACCTGGGGGTTCGACGTTTTGGCATGCCTGTTGCGCTCGGGCCCCCCGTACACCCAGACACCGACCAGGCTGATGAGAAACTGCTTCTTGAGCTCGGGCGCGGTGACCAACCGTCTGAACCGACTCGAAGATATGGGGTTGGTATCCCGTGCTCAGGATGCTAAGGACCGGCGAAGTTTCACGGTGACCCTGACCGATTCGGGGGTGGAGCTGGCGAGCCGGGCCATCGAAAGCCGGGCGGACCATCTTCGACCGGTCTTCGACGCGCTAAACCAAGAAGAGAAGCGGACTGTAGTGCCCTTACTGAGAAAGCTTCTTCTGGAGATCGAGCGGCTCGAGGGCTGGGCCTGATCGATGTGAGGGGCGAGGGCTCTCCCTCCATTTGGAACCCGAACATACAAAGTGTGACCTGGGGTTCATAATCTGTTCATATTTCGCCGCAGGAGTCCAGTAGCGATTCATCACTCCGAACTACTTTAGGAGCTATGGATAATACACTTTCGCCATACGACTCTTCGTACTTGAGCACCATCTTGGGCCCAGTCTACGGACCCTCTACCCCTGCATCTAGGTCCGAACGGCCGTCCGTAGCGGAATCGCTCTCGCCGATCTTCGATGGCGGCGGTATCAGCTCGGTGGGGGAGCTCGAGAGCGTCGAACGGCCACAGTT
>CAZDLH010000347.1:2386-3677 GCA_964505925.1 uncultured Burkholderiales bacterium | reverse complement strand
CTGCGGTCAACGTCAGCGGTGACGGGATGGTCGCAGCTATCGTTGAGAGCTGGGAGCGAAAGGGTGGCGGCTCTTCTGAGAAGCTGATCGGTGTCGATAACGCCGGTGTGGCAGCCGGCGACGTTTCCAGTTCCGACGCGTAGGTGGGCGGAGCTGGGAACGTCTCACGAAGTGGCCTGCGGGACACTCCTTTGACTCTCCTTTAAGGGCCAGAGAGCTCGTCGAGATGACTGAGACGCGACGGTCAGACGGTGGATTCGGCCGATGGAAACGGGTTGAAACCGAGCCGTATTCAGGATAAAATCGAGAACCACTGTTTGCGGAGGTGCTCTATGCAGTCAGGTTCCATCGGTTCCCATAATCCGGTTTTACGAACGGCCGGTCTACAGTCTCAGCCGGTCGCTAAAGGCCAGGTCGAGGCCTCCCAGGCGCGGCCGACGGCGAGCGCCCCGGCTGCGGGGGGTACCCTTAGCTCTCCGAGTGCGGTGGAACGCGACGGGGTGACCTATCGGATGGAGGGGGGAGCGGTCACCTCCAGACAGACGCGTTCGGGGGTGCGGGTTCAGCACGGGTCCGAGTCCCAGGTCTTCTCGCTACCCGGGGGACCCACCCTCGAGGTCGGAGTCGAGCAGGGCGGTGGGAATGCCCGTTACGATCTTTCTCGGCTTTCGGTCGCCGAGGGAGAGGTCGAGGGGCTCGGGTCTACGCGCAACGAGGAGGGCCTGGAGCTTATCTCCTTTCGGGACGGGGACGGGAATACGGTGGCCCTGGAGCCGGGCAGCCTGACTTACGAGATCCGCAACAAGCACGACAATCTGTCTCAGGTGTACCATCCGGACGGGCACCAGGAGGTGGTGGTCTTCGGGACGATGCGGGGGGAGAACGGTACCGTCGAACCGTTCGAGAATCGGGCGCTGTACAGCCCTGAAGGCGAACTAGAGTCCGCCAGGGGCTTTCAAGACTATCGGGTGGAGGGGGACCGGGTCCGATTCGAGATGCCGAACGGGCAGAGCGCGTCCCGAAGCCTCGTTCGCAGTCTTCCGGGCCAGCCCGCCCAGAGCGCCCCTACGACCGATACGCCGATAGTGGGGACGGGTTCGGCAGCGCTCGACGCCGCTCCGAGCGCCGGCGAGGCTCTCTCTTTAGGCGTCACTGGGCCGCTCCTTTTGGGAGGTGGGCTAGAGCCTCTCCCCGAGTTGCCCCAGGAGGGTCGTGCACCCGCCGGTCCATCGTTTTTAGAGCTCGCGAACCGACAGCTCCAAGCCGAGGGGAGAGAGCCGATCGCCGACCG
>CAZDLH010000347.1:233-2286 GCA_964505925.1 uncultured Burkholderiales bacterium | reverse complement strand
TAGAGCTCGCGAACCGACAGCTCCAAGCCGAGGGGAGAGAGCCGATCGCCGACCGTGCGGCGACAGCCCCGGCGACCGAGACCGCTCCGGCGGTCAGTTCGGCTCCGGCAGCCAAGATCGAAGACCAGAGCGAAGCCGAGGTCGCTCCCGGCGCCACCGGCCCGGGCCGAGCCACCCCAGCGACAGGTCCGGCGTCCGAGGCCGCGCCGGGTCCGTTCGCGCACCTCACCGATATCTCTGACGACTTTCTTGCCGGTGGGGATCGCGACGGTGTCGAGTTGGGCCAGTTGGGCAATGGGGTTCTGGTGCGGGACGAGGGCGAAAGTAGAGCTTTCAAGCTGCCCAACGGGCATGCGTTCCGAACCGATGGCGAGAACGTCGAAGCCTTCGGCGATCCCTCGGAGATCCGCCAGCTCAGGCTGACCGCCGAAGATGATCGGGGGCTCGTGGCCTACTCTGACCGAAGGGGGAATCGCTATAAAGTCGACCTGGATAGCGGCTCCTGGGAGGTCTCCAACCGCCAGGGGAGTTCGACCCAGAGGTTCGAGGCCGACGGCTCTCAGGATTTTCACGCTAGGGGCACCTACACCACCGAGGCGGGGACCCCCCAGCAGTACCACCACAAGGCCAGCTTCGCAGCCGACGGAACCCTCAAGAGCGCGGACGGCTTCGCCGGGCTGAAGGTCGAAGGAGACCGATTGGTCTTCACGCTACCGAACGGGCTGGAGACCGGGCGGACCTTAGTGGAGCCGACCGAGCTGAAGTACGAAGCTCCGAAGGAGAAGCAGCCGTTGAGTTCCGGTGTGGCCGACGGCTGGGGCAAGGCCCTAAATGTCGCAAAGCAGCGCTTCACCTCCGAGGCGGGAGCAGCTGCGGGCCCTAGTCCGGGGCCCGAGCCCGGGGACGCCCCCGATCCCGTCTCGCTCCCTGCGACGCCCTCGGGACTGACCCGGGAGCCTCTGCCCGAGGGGGGGACAGCGACGTCACTGCCCAACGGCATCGTCCTCAGCGATCTGCCTCCGGCTGCCGACGGAACGGAGCGAGCGTACGCCACCGATGCCGATGGGAGCCGCCTGGAGGTGACCCGGAGCCTTTATGCGACCGAAGGTGGAGCGCTCGGGACGCTTCTGAGCTTCAGCGCGATGAACGGTACGAGCTACGTCCTATCGGACCAGCATCTCGATATGATCGTCGGCTCTCCCGACGGAAAGGTTCAGCAGATGGTGCGCGCCGGAGGTGAGATACTCACGGCGGTCACCGATGGACCGAACAGGTTTCTCCACGAGACCGGTACGCTCGAAGGCTGGCAGATGGGTAGTCCGGGGGTGGGGGTCGACCCCAGCGCGCCGAACTTCCTACAGGTTCAAGGAGCTCCGAACGGGGGCTATCCGCTCCCTTGGTCGACCGCCTCCCCGAGGGCGACCGAGACCGGAGTCGAGGGGGACCCCTTCTCGGATTCTCCGGGACTCGAGCCGGGCTATCCCGAAGCTGGTCGAGCGTCGGCGCACGCCCGTCCAGGGCAGCCCCAGCAGGGGTTTCAGCCGAGCTTTTGGCAACGCCTGAAGGGCGCGTTTACCGGGGAGAACCCATGGACTGACCCGGCTCAGGGAGCGGCTCAACACAGCGCCGCCTCCGGGCCTTCCTACGGCGGGGCCCACGCGCCGCCGCCTCAGTTCGGAGGCTTTCCTGGAGCGCAGTACGGCGGTTCAGGGGGCTTCGTGGCCGACCCCTACCTCGAGGAGATCCAACGCACCGATCGAGCTATGCTTACAATGAATATGGCGACCATGGCGCTCAGCGCCCTGCCGATGATGTTCTACGGCTCGTACATGCTGTTCTAAGCCATGGAAAGCACACTTCAAAAAAACACACCGTTCGAAGGTCGGCTGCTCACTCTCGAAGTGCACGATGTAGAGCTCGAAGACGGCTCGACCTCCGTCCGCGAGATCGTTTTACACCCCGACGCGATCTGCGCCGTGGTTTTGACCCAGGACGGCCAGACCGTCCTGGTGCGGCAGTTCAGAAAGGCCGTCGAGTCGGCGCTTCTGGAGAT
>CAZDLH010000347.1:0-223 GCA_964505925.1 uncultured Burkholderiales bacterium | reverse complement strand
GATCCCGGCGGGCAAGATCGACCCGGGGGAGGACCCTTTGACCGCCGCGGAGCGCGAGCTGCGAGAAGAGGTGGGATATCGCAAAGGCAAGATCACCCATCTGACCGATTTCTACTCCTCTCCGGGATTTTGCAATGAGAAGCTCAGTCTGTACCTAGCCGAGGATGCCGAGTTGGGGCAGCAGGAGCTCGACGAGGGGGAGGTGATCGACCTGGTCACGGTC
>CAZDLH010000346.1:0-3707 GCA_964505925.1 uncultured Burkholderiales bacterium | reverse complement strand
AACCCCCCCCCCCCACCAACAAAACCAATCTGTTGGATTTGTCGGGGGGGGGGCTTGTGCGTTGCCCGGCGCCGCACTTCTCTTGCTAACGTTTCGAGAAAGGGGCGCAAGCCCGATCTCCTTTGCTGCCGTCTACAATCCGCTCTTTGCCCTCCACGGAGAGGCCAGGTCACCCGGAGTCACCGGAGCGACTCTCGGCCGTTCTAAGGGCATTAGAGGCCACCGATTGGTGGTCGGGGATCCCTATTCTCGCCGGTCGTCCGGCAACCGACGAAGAGCTCTTGGCTGTCCATACCTCCGGGCATCTCCATCGCCTGTCGGAACTCACGGCGCTGGGGGGCGGTGCTATCGACGGCGACACCTACCTCGGGCCCGGCACCGAAGAGGTCGCCCGGTGGGCGGTCGGTGGGGCTCTGGACTTGGCTGCCTCCGTGGCCTCAGGACGGTACCGTAGAGGGTTCGCTCTCGTCCGTCCCCCCGGCCACCACGCGACTCCCGAACGGGCCATGGGGTTCTGCTACTACTCGACCGTGGCGGTGGTGGCGGCTCAACTGGCCAAGAGGTATCGAAGAGTGGCCGTGGTGGATTGGGATGTGCACCACGGCAACGGAACCCAAGACTGTCTGTACCGCGATCCCAACACCTGTTTTGTCTCGCTGCACCAGTCGCCGTTCTATCCAGGAACCGGAAGAGTCGCCGAGCGAGGAGCGGAGGTCGGCCTCGGTCTGACCTACAACATCCCCTTGCCCGGGGGCTCAGGAGATCGAGAGTACGAAGCCGCCTACCTGCGCTTGGTTCGCCCTATCCTACAGGCCTACGATCCAGAGTTCGTACTGGTCTCGTGCGGTTACGATGCCCATATCCGTGATCCGTTAGCCGGCATGAGGATGACCAGTTCAGGGTTCGCAGACCTGGCCCACCTGGTTCTAGAAGATGCGGAGGCCACCTCGGCCAACGGTCGATTGATCGGGGTCCTCGAAGGCGGGTACGATACCGTGGCTCTGGCCGAGTCCGTGCTGGCTACCCTGGAGGTCTGGACCGGGCTCAGGGTGGGCGGACCGCAGTCGATGGCTAAAGAGAGCCTGGACCCCCAGGTGGATCGGCTGCTCTGCCGGCTCGAGCAGCTCTATTTGACTCGCTGACGTCTCCAGGTGGAGCGGGATCGAAGGGGTCGAAGGCGGCTTCGTTGAGGATCGCTGGAACGGAACTGGAATAGATCCCGCATGCGGTAAAACCTTTGTAAAACCTAGGTTTTATGGCCTTTGAGGCCTTGGCAGGTCCGGGCGGCCGCCCTATAGTGGACTCAACACCAAGTTCACAAGGAGCCCGCGATGTTCAATATGATGCCTCAGATGCCCACCTTCCGCGCCAACCCCTCTTTCGGTTTCGGAATGCCCAATATGGGGATGCCCGGAATGGGAATGCCTGGAATGGGCGGGGTCTCCCAGCAGCAGGCTCTAATGTCTAGCTTCGGCATGCTCAGCATGGTGATGATGGAAGTTATGATGCGTATGATGCAGGCTCAGGTAGCGATGAGCGCAGGCCCTGCTCAGTTTGGAGGAGGCGGCGGCGGCGGTATGATGGGAGGGTCTCCGGTCGGAGGCTTCCTCGGACAGGGCGGTGGAGCCCCTGCAGCGATGGGCGGAGCCCAGGCCCAGGGCGGCGGAGGCAGCCCCGGGGTGAGCGGTCCCGCTGGGAACGTCGGAAACGTGAACGTCGATCGTTTGATTCAGGCCATCCCCGAGGGCTACCGCTCGAACGCTCGCCAGCACTGGCCCGCGATCGTGGCCGAAGCCCAGAAACAGGGCGTCTCGAACAAGGCTCAGCTGGCCTACATCTTGGCCACCACCGTGCACGAGTCCGGTGCCGGGCGTCACATGCAAGAGATCGCCTCGGGTAGCGCCTACGAGGGACGTCGCGACCTCGGTAACACCCAGTCCGGAGATGGTGTGCGCTACAAAGGTCGGGGCTACGTTCAGATCACCGGCCGCACGAACTACTCCGACTGGAGCCGTCGTCTAGGTATGGACCTCGTCGGCAACCCGTCGCTCGCCGAGCGCCCTGAGGTCGCCGCCAAAATCCTAGTGGGCGGGATGAAAGGCGGCACTTTCACCGGTAAGAAGCTCGACGACTACATCAACGGCTCGAAGACCGATTTCAATGGCGCCCGTCGCATCGTGAACGGCACCGACAAAGCCGGTACCTTCGCCGCCACCGCCCAGCGCATCTTGGCTGCTATGGGTTAGTCGCCCATCGCGGTGCGCGATCGAAAAGAACGTTCGGGTTTTGGACCGGGCGCTCTTTTGTCTTTGGGTTGGCTTCTCTAGAGCGATAGGGACGATGCACGATCGGTTCCCGGGCAGCGGAGCAAACGAGCATCGGTCCGACCAGCGACGAGCATGACTAGATGGCTAGATCTCACAGGCTGGGCGAGGGATCTCTCGGTCCGATAAGAATGGTTTGAGACGCTTACAGATTTTGGCACTTCACGGCTCTCGAGCCGGGGCGCTCGAACACGGATAGGGTTGGGGATTCATCATCGCCAGGTATCTTATCGGTGTCTATTTGGAAAGCGAAGGTGCTGGGGCGCCGAGTGTATACAGCGCGGAACTACCGCGGCACTGCTAGACGGCCCCGTCCTAATACTCTAGGAGATCTTTATGACTACATGTGTTTCGGTGTTTCGAAGTTCGCTGCTTCGGATCTTTTTTGCTTTTTTGGTCGTCGCGCTCGCTACCGGTTGCGGTAGCAGTCGCGGTGAGTATGTGCACGGCCCTGGTCAGGGACCGGGCCCGGTGGTGCAGACCGGTGATCTGGCCTTCACTTTTGTTCAGGCCCAAGGAGAGCTGGAGGTCCCCGGAGCCACGCTCCGTCTGTATTTCGAGTTTTTCGAATCCAACGACGCCTCCGGCTCGGTGATCTTCGCCGATGAGCAGCCCTATGCAGCCGTGGTCACGGTGCGAGATGTGCCGGAGACGGCGAACTCTGCTCGCCTCACTGCTTTCGGCCCTGGCGGGGTGCCGCTGGCTTTCTCTGTTATCCAAGTCCAAGTTGTGCCCAATGCGGTGACCCAGGTCGACACCTCCGAGGCGGTGGTCGTTCCGGTTGTGGCCACCCAAGTAACGGTAACTCCCGGGAGCGCTGCGCTGGAGGTGGGGGACAGTCGGCAGTTTAGCGCCTCAGTGACGTTTTCGAACGGGACGACCCTAGCCTCGGCCCCCGTGGAGTGGAGCGCTACGGGAGCCGTCACCGTCGATGGTGACGGCCTGGCGACCGCCGTCGAGGCCGGTGAGGGCACGGTGACCGGCACTCTCGGTGAGGTGAGCGACCAAGCGACAGTGACCGTCAACGCAGAAGAAGAGCCCGGCAACCCCATGGTCACTTTGACCGTAAGCCCGGCCACGGCCACCGTTGAAGTCGGTCAGGAGCTGCAGCTCGATGCGGAAGCTGAGTTCCAGAACGGCGATATTGAGAAGGTGAACACCTCGGTGGTCTGGACCGCGAGTGCTCCTAGCGTAACCGTCACCGACGGTCTCGTTCAAGTAGCCTCCCCAGGCAGCTATACGGTGACGGCAACCGACACCGAGAGTGGACTTTCAGACTCGGCCGTCCTTACCGTTCAGCCCGCCCCTGACTACACCACCGGCTTTGAGCCCGAAGAATTCACGACCGGTTCAGTGCACGAACAGAACGACTGGAGATGCTCA
>CAZDLH010000345.1:0-3707 GCA_964505925.1 uncultured Burkholderiales bacterium | reverse complement strand
GCGCGATTACACGAGGATCGAGGTGTGAATCATCATCGGCTCCCACCGGCGACTCAAAACGCCGGCTCCATTGAAGCAGGCTCTCCATTACTTCACTGGGTGTAGCGCCGTCGGCAACCCACCGGCGACTCAAAACGCCGGCTCCATTGAAGCACCAGCGACCCTTCGATCTATCTCGGATTCGAGAGCCCCCCACCGGCGACTCAAAACGCCGGCTCCATTGAAGCGGGGGAGCAGGAGGGTTGCCGACGTAGACTTTTCCAGCCCCCACCGGCGACTCAAAACGCCGGCTCCATTGAAGCGAGTACCTGGTGGGGTCCCCAGAGACCTTCGAGGCGGCCCACCGGCGACTCAAAACGCCGGCTCCGCTGAAGCTAGTCCTGGATCGGCCAACGCTCCCCCACCCCACCCTACTCTCCATGCCTTTCTGTCCCCCGGGGGACTGCGGCGATGCGCGACGGTCTTGCTATGCTCGGCTCGGTCGGATGCACTCTGTGGGTAGGCGCACTGGTGTGAAGGTCGGGGGCGTCTCCCCGCCTCCTCTGCTGGTTCTTTGGTTCGCGGGCTAACCCAACGAAAGGTAGGCGAGACAGGTCGGGCTATGGGGGCGAAGTCGTCTACTCTTAGACAAGATGGAGGCTACTCGAGATAGATCCGATGTACGACTTCGATCAGGCGCTGGAGTTGTAAGCCGATGGTCCCGCGCGATCGATATGGCAGTGATACGGATACGGCTCGGCCGACGCCTTCCTCCTGAGTGGTGACCACCTGCTGGAGGCCGTTCCCACAAATGATGCTAGATACTTGGGCTCGCGGCGATACCGAGCGCCTCCCTTCGTCGAGCTATCGGCACCATCGTCGCGTATCACTGGCGGGCGACCCAGAAGCAATGTGCACATTTGTTCACTCGTTCTGGAGGACTTTCGAAAGAGAACCGCAAAGTCTATTTCTTAAGGGGGAGAGACGATGGCTACATCACTCAAGGGGTCACTTCAGAGGCTCGAGCGGCTTTCGCCGGCGATGCTTCACAAGACGAGTAGGCGTTTTCGTGCAACGCTCGCGGGAGCGGAATGGTGGATGTGTCTGTGCCTGCTGGCAGCGGTCCGTACGCGATCGTTCCGGGCTTTGGGCTACGCCACCATCAGCGAGTACGCAGAGAAGACGCTGCACCTTTCCGGACAGAAGACCGGGCGACTGCTGTCGGCTGCGCGGGCGTTGGAGCACCTGCCGTTGCTGTCAGAGGCCTTTCGTAAGGGGAGGCTCTGCTGGGCGAAGCTTCGGGCTATCAACGGTCTGGTGTCGCCGGAAACGGAGGCCGAGTGGCTCGAGTTCGCCCTGACGCACAGCACTCATGAAGTGGTTCGAAAGGTGGCGCTGAGCCCGTCCGCCTGGAAGAAACACCAAGCTCTCAAGGCTTCGTTGGCCGCGCAGCCGATGACCACCCCCGAGCAAGTGAAGTCCCTGTTGGAGGGTTCGTCAACGGAGGCTAACGCAGCTTCATCCGCTAGTGGCGACGGGAGCGTTCCCGGTGCTCTCCAGGAGCGAGCGCCAGGTGGGGCCAGTCCATTCGGTTGCGAGCCTTTCACTGGCGATGATAGCGCGACTGTTACGCACTCGAAGGCGGTCGAGTCGCTTTCGAGGAACCTGGTGAAGACGAGGATTGAGAGCGCGAACTGTCCCCCGGGGGACTCCGTTAGGCCCAGCGCCTCCCCATCTTCGGGAGGCTCGATTCCACCCATCGATATGCGGGTACCGCTACCCACGGCGCCAGTTCGGATTCGCATTGCGCTGGAGTTGACCCCGGACCAGTTCGCCCTCTTTGAACGAGCCGAGAATCGAGCTCGGGCAAGGGCTCAAAAGCGTATCTCTCGCGCTGAAGCGGTGACCGCGATGGCCCGGTCCTTTCTAGACTCTGGGACAGCTCGGTCTAGGGCCAAGCATCAGGTGGTGATCCACACCGATGCTCGTAGTAATACGGCGTGGTACGAGACCGAGAAGGGGCCGCTGCCGGTCCACCCCAAGGTCCTAGAACAGGCGAAACAAGAAAGAGCACCGCTATTGGCTAGCGGGGTGATACCGAGTGCAGAAGCCTCGGCGGTGGCGCGCCAAGCTGCATCGACTGAGAGAGCCGCATCGGTCTTGCAGTCGGTAGAGCGCTCGCAAAGGGGCGACCAGAAACCTCGAGTAGCTCGTCCTACCAGTCCTATTAGTCCTGCCGGTCCTACCAGTGCTGGCGGGACTGACCGACGACGCACACCCATCCCGAACTCCGTTCTACGAAGCCTCCACACCCTTTCAAGTCATTCTTGCCAACGGTGCGGCGATCGAAAGGGCCCTTTTGAAGCGCACCATACCCAACCGCTCTCCGACGGTGGCACTCACGATCTGGCCACCTTAAGAGTGCTGTGTAGATCCTGTCATACGCTGATTCACGAGCCGGACTTCGAGAACCGCCCCCACTGGGCCGCAGCCAGGGCCGCTAAGCTGCGAAAACCCGCCGAGCGATCCGCCTCGACCGCACCAACCAAGGTGAGAGCCGTCGCCTGTCCACGCAAACCCGAGCCGCCCTAGCCCCGCCGATGTCCCCCGGGGGACTAGCGCGAAAGGCGTCGCCCAGGCTGAGTGCACCACCTTGCACCACCCAGCACCCAGCACGACTGGCACGACTGGAGCACCCGTACCACCTTGCTCGACCCCGGCACACCCGGCACTCTCGGCACCACTCGGCGCTAGCCGCGCATAGTGAGCGGTTCGATCGAGGTGCGCCGATAATGCGGGACCAGCCCGTTCAAGGCTCGCTCGCTGCACCGTGAAGCGACGGTTATAACTAGGCGAAGGCTGTTCACATTGATGAGACGATCTGTTCGGCTCCTCGAGCGCGCTAAGTGCTACAATAGGTAAAGGAGTAAAGGAGACGTTAAGGAGCCTGCGATGACCGACGATCTAATACTAAGATCCTTGACGGGGCTGATGCTCGAGCAAAAGAGCATGACGGACGCCCACAAGGTCCTCGCCCGGACCGTGGCTTCGTTGACCGAGGCCTCGGAGCGGCAGGAGAAGCGCTTCGAGGAGCTGCTCGGGGTGATGACGGAGTTCACCGCTACCTCCGTCGATACTAGAAAGCGAGTGGATATCTTAGAGCGAGAGGTGGAGAAGCTCAAGGACGCCTCTTAGGCTGATAGGTGCAAGTTAAGGAGCCTGCGATGACCGACGATCTGATACTGAAATCCTTGACGGGGCTGATGCTCGAGCAGAAGAGCATGACGGACGCCCACAAGGTCCTCGCCCGGACCGTGGCTTCGCTGGCCGTGACGGTGGACTCGCTGACCGAGGCCTCAGAGCGGCAGGAGAAGCGCTTCGAGGAGCTGCTCGGGGTGATGACGGAGTTCACCGCTACCTCCGTCGATACTAGAAAGCGAGTGGATATCTTAGAGCGAGAGGTGGAGAAGCTCAAGGACGCCTCTTAGGCTGATAGGTGCAAGTTAAGGAGCATGCGATGACCGACGATCTGATACTGAAATCCTTGACCGGATTGATGCTCGAACAGAAGAGCATGACGGACTCCCATAAGACGCTCACCCGGACTGTGGGAACGCTCGCGGAGACGGTGGACGTGCTGGCCGTGACGGTGGACTCGCTGACCGAGGCCTCAGAGCGGCAGGAGAAGCGCTTCGAGGAGCTGCTCGGGGTGATGACGGAGTTCACCG
>CAZDLH010000344.1:0-3718 GCA_964505925.1 uncultured Burkholderiales bacterium | reverse complement strand
GTCCTCATCCGGCTTCTCTGCGTTGATCCGGCACTCGATGGCGTGCCCTCGGATCTCTAGATCTTCTTGCTTGAAGCTCAGCGGCAGCCCCGCGGCGACCCTGATCTGCTCCTTGACGAGGTCGATACCGTAGACCTCTTCGGTGACCGGGTGCTCCACCTGGATGCGCGTGTTCATCTCTAGAAAGTAGAACGCTTCGTTGGACTCGTCGTAGAGAAACTCGACGGTTCCCGCCCCTTCGTAGCTACAGGCGCGGGCCGCTTCGACCGCGGCTCGCCCCCCTTCTTCGCGCTTGGCCGGCGAGAGCACCATGCTGGGGCACTCCTCGATCAGCTTCTGATTGCGCCGCTGTACCGAGCAGTCGCGCTCCCCCAGATGGACCACGTTCCCGTGTCGATCGGCGAAGATCTGAAACTCGATATGGCGCGCGCGTGCTAGGAACTTCTCTAGATAGACCCTACCGTCGCCGAAAGCCGCTTCCGCTTCAGAGCGAGCCTGCTCGAAGAGCCGAGCGAGTTCCGACTCGTCCTGAGCGACCCGCATCCCCTTACCTCCGCCACCGGCAGCGGCCTTGATCATAACCGGATAGCCGTGCTCGACGCCGAAGGCTTTCGCCTCCTCGAGGCACTCGATCTCGTCGGTCCCAGGAAGGACGGGAACCCCGCTCTCGGCCATGGTTTTTCGCGCAGTGGCCTTGTCGCCCATCATGCGGATGCTCTCGGGCGGCGGTCCGATAAAGGTTAGCCCGTGTTCCTGACAGATCTCTACGAACTCGGCCCGTTCAGCTAGAAACCCGTATCCGGGATGGATCGCTTCGGCTTCGGTCAGGACCGCAGCGCTCAAGATCTGGGGGATGTTCAAGTAGGAACGCCCGGCCGGGGCCGGCCCGACGCAGATCCTCTCGTCGGCGGCCAGCACCGGCAAAGTCTCCCTATCCACATCCGAGTGGATGGCCACGGTGGCGATCCCGAGCTCTCGACAGGCGCGGATCACCCTCAGCGCGATCTCGCCTCGATTTGCGACCAATACCTTCTTAAACATCGGTTCCTCCTTCGCCGGCAGACAAGACGAGGAGAGGCTGCCCGTACTCCACAGGGTCGCCATCTTGCGTGAGCACCTCGAGGAGCACTCCGGCCCGGTCGGCGACCAGGTCGTGCTGAAGCGAGACGGACTCCACGAGTCCGAATCGCTGGCCCTTCTCGATCAAAACTCCAGTCTCTAGAGGGACGGTGGCTCGGAAGACTCCCACATCTTGAGCTCTGAGAAGAGTGACATCCTTCTCCTCGACCTCAGCTTCGGCCAGTTCGTGCTCGGCCGGAACCGAGAGGGCCGGGGGCGTCACTTTCGCTCGCAAGAACACCTTCGCGCTCTCGGTCTCGAACTTCAGACTGTAGAGCCCTCGGCTCCTTAAGGTCTCGGCGAGCTGCCGGACCCATTCTAACCTATTTTCAGTTTCGCTCATCAGGTAACTGTCCTTCCCAACGTCCCGAGACCCCTCGCGGGAGTCCCGAAAGATCGTGCCACAGCGAAGTTTGAGTGAAACCTCGCTGGACCATCCAGGCTTCAATTCTCTCCGTTTGAAACGGTGCGCACTCTAGGAGCAGACTCCCTCCCGCTACGAGATAGCGGGGAGCCTCCTCCACCAAGCGCTCGATCAACTGTAATCCATCATCTCCGGAGAAGAGCGCTAAGCTGGGCTCGTGCTCTTCTACCCACGGCTCCGGCCGAGGTCCGAACTTCCGTCCGACGTACGGCGGGTTGCTGGCGATCAGGTCGAACTTTCGTCCCGAAACACCTTCAAAGAGGTCGCTTTCGACCACTTCTAAGCGCTCTCTCACCTTGTAAAACTCTGCGTTCTCTCGCGTTTGTGCTATCGCCTCGGGATCGATGTCGCTGCAGACCACACGGCTCAAAAGGCTCTCCAGCACCAAGGTGATCCCGATGCAGCCCGTGCCGCAGCACAGGTCCAGCACCTGGCCTGGCCCCGGGGAGTGAGCCAGCAGTCTCAGGGCGCAGTCCACGAGACTTTCGGTCTCCGGCCGGGGAACCAGAGTCCCGGGTCGCACCCAGAATCGACGGCTATAGAACTCTTTCCAACCGGTCAGGTAGGCCACCGGTACCCCCTGAGCCCGGCGTTCCAGAAGACGCAGATACTCCTCCCGCGCGCTCATAGGGACCGGATCGTACAGATAGGTGTGCAGCTTCGTTCTCGACCAGCCCAAGACGTGGCCCAGAAGGACTTCCGAGTCTAGCATACTCGTGTCCACCGCATGTCCGCACCCCAGGAGACGGTTCCGACCTGCTCGCAAACACAGTTCGACGGAGTCTAGTCTAGCTCCGGCTCTGGTCTTGAGCTCTTCGTCATCGGTCAAGTGAGCGACCCCTGGGTGGTCTCCCTAGCCAACAGCTCCTGCTGCTCGTGGGTCATCAACGCCGAAATGAACGGTTCGAGCTCACCTTGCATAGTGGAGGATAGGTTTTTTACCGTAAATCCGATACGGTGGTCCGTAACCCTGCTCTGAGGATAGTTATAGGTCCGGATCTTCTCGGAGCGATCACCGGTACCGACTTGGGATTTCCGATCTGCAGCCAGCACCTCCTCCTGACGCCTCCGTTCCATATCCAGCAGCTTCGCCTTCAGAACGCGCATAGCTTTATCTCGGTTCTGGTGCTGCGAGCGCTCGTCTTGACAGGCCACCACCAGTCCCGTCGGGAGGTGAGTGATGCGGATAGCCGAGTCGGTCTTGTTCACGTGCTGTCCGCCCGCCCCGCTCGAACGGTAGGTGTCGACGCGAAGGTCCTTCGGGTCGATGGCGATCTCGTCGGCGACCTCGTCAGCCTCGGGGAGTACAGCTACCGTTACCGTGGAGGTATGGATCCGTCCTTGGCTTTCCGTCTCCGGCACCCGCTGCACCCTATGTACACCGCTTTCGTACTTCATTCGGCGGAACACCTCGGAGCCTTTGACTTCGAAAACCAGCTCTTTGTAGCCGTTATGCTCTGTCTGCTGAGCCTCGAGGATCTCCACCTTCCAGCCCTGCGACTCGGCGTATCTGCTATACATGCGGAAAAGGTCTCCCGCAAAGATCCCCGCCTCGTCTCCACCGGCGGCCGGCCGGATCTCCATGATGATGTTCTTGTTGGCGTGCGGGTCCTGGGGCAACAGCAGCAGTCTGATCTCTTCGATCAGCTCTTCTTTGCGCTTCTGAAGATTCTTGATCTCTTCTTTGTATAGAGATAGCATCGAAGGATCGGATTCGCCCTCGAGTTCGGCTCGATTGGCTTCGAGCTCCTCGAGCGTATCCAGGAACTCCTTCGATCGGGCGGCGAGGTCTTCGATCTCTGCCCTCTCCACCGAAATCTCTCGGTAGGCCTTCGGATCCTGCAGTAGCTCCGGATCGCAAAAGCGTTCGGTGAGTTCAGCGTAGCGGGCGATCACCTCTCGAAGTCTGCGTTCGTCGATCACGATGTTCCTCAACTTTCGGGGCGAGTTTACCAGCCTTAAGGCAGTTTATCTACCCTTTGGAAAATCCCCTCTCCGGCAGGGCGTGCCGAG
The DNA here is from genome assembly GCA_964505925.1 of uncultured Burkholderiales bacterium. GTDB lineage: Bacteria > Vulcanimicrobiota > Xenobia > Xenobiales > JADMJV01 > JAEXNA01. Next base: position 162 of record CAZDLH010000344.1, on the reverse strand, counting down.
ACCGTCCCCAACTGCTGCTGTATGGCCAGCGATCTGCACCGAGCCCGGGGCTACTATATCCAAGACTATCTCCTCTACTTAACGGTAGAGCGCTCCCTAGCCCGCCGCACCATCGAAGAGTACGAGCAAGATCTCGCGCTCTTCTTCGAGTGGGACTGGGAC
>CAZDLH010000343.1:0-3726 GCA_964505925.1 uncultured Burkholderiales bacterium | reverse complement strand
CGTCGTCGTGCTCTCCGGTCGCAAACGGATCGAAAAGGTCGCCTGCTGGGGAGACGCGGAGTTGGTCGTCTCCTCCATGGTGGGGATGGCCGGCTTGGTCCCCACCCTGCGCGCGGTGGAAGCGGGGCGGGACGTAGCCTTAGCCAACAAGGAGGCCCTCGTTGTCGGCGGGGAGGTTCTGACCAAGGCGGTAGAGCGCAAGAAGGTTCGCCTGCTGCCGGTCGACTCCGAACACTCGGCGATCTTCCAGTGCCTGAGCGGAGAGGACGTCCGGTCGGTCACCAAGATCATCTTGACGGCTAGCGGCGGGCCGTTCCGCGAATGGGGTGCGGACAGACTCAAGAACGCGACCGCCGAGGAGGCCCTCAAGCATCCGACGTGGGAGATGGGTGCTAAGATCACCATCGACTCGGCTACCCTGATGAATAAAGGGTTCGAAGTTCTCGAGGCCCATCATCTGTTCTCGCTTCCGTTCGAGCAGATCGAGGTCTGGGTGCATCCTCAGTCGATCGTTCATTCGATGGTAGAGTTCTGCGACGGCTCTGTGCTGGCCCAACTCGGCCCCCCGGACATGCGAACCCCGATCTCGTACGCGCTGACCTATCCCGAGCGGATCCCGCCTCAGTGGGAGAAGCTCACTCTGGAGCTCATGCAAGGGCTGACCTTCGAAGCTCCCCGGGTCAAAGACTTCCCCTGTCTAGAGTTGGCCTATAGCGCCGGGCGCCAAGGGGGTACGATGCCGGCGGTGCTCAACGCCGCAAACGAAGTGGCTGTGGAGCTCTTCTTGAATAGCCGAATCGGATTTTGCGATATCCCTAAGGTGTTAGAGAAGGTGATGGGGGAGCACTCCCTCACCAGTGAGCCGAACCTCGAGGATCTCTTGGAGATCGACGATTGGGCTCGTAAACGAGCCCGAGAGATCGGTCGAGCCAGCAGCGCTTTAGAGTGATGTCGTTGGAGCGTACGAGCCCTTGAGAGTCGGGCGGTTATGTTAGGGTTCGTCTTCGGGCTTCTGGCCGTAGTGGTCGCTTTCGGGCTGATCATTTTTATTCATGAACTCGGTCACTTTTTGACCGCTAAGGCTGCCGACATCCGCTGTCCACAGTTCGCGATAGGGTTCGGCCCTCCGATCTTGCAGCGCCGCTGGCGGGCCACCCAGTTCGCCCTACGGCTCTTCCCACTGGGCGGATACGTCATGATGAACGGCGAGGAGCCCGGCCAGCGAGAGACCGACCCGTGGGCCGCTACCGTCGCTCACTATCTGGGCGAGGCGACCTTCCCGGCGAGCAAGAGTGAGCTTCTCGCACGGCTGGAGAAGATCCCTGAGAGCGAGCGAAACGAAAGCTGGGTGGAGCTCTACGAGCAGGTCCACTGGAGCTGGAGCGAGCGCTTTCCCACCTTGCGTTCGGTAGAGGGCAATTTTCACGATAAGAGCCTCAAGGCGCGCTTTTTAGTGATAAGCGGGGGGGTTCTCATGAACTTTCTGGCCACTATCGTGCTCCTTTACGCCTTGAGCCCGGTGATCGGGGTAGGCGCCTTCTTTCACGGATGGGCCCCGGTGCTCTCGCAAGTGGTCGAAGGCTCACCTGCCGAGCGAGCGGGGCTTCGGAGTGGGGACCTGCTCTTGAGTGTGAACGGACTCGATGTCCAGACCGACCAAGAAGCTTTCCACGCCATCGGCTCGTACCCCGGTGAGGAGTTCGAACTCGTTTACCGGGCCCGGGGGGGAGGCGATGAGAAGACGAACATTCGGCCTCTGTTGGCGGCGGGCTCCGTGACCTTTGAGGTCGACGATAAAGGGAGCTTAACTGTTTTTAATTCGCCTGCCGATTCCGACTGGATCGGTCGTCAGGTCCTGTCGCATTCGCGCGAAGAGCTCTTGGCTGAGCTCGAGGAGAAGAGCGCGGGTGAAGAGCTCGAAGTGACGCTGGCTCAGCCCGAAGAGCGCGTTCGGTTCGCCCTTCCGAGCAACTATCGTCACCCCAGAGGACAGATCGGTGTGCTCTTCGGGGTAGCGTCCGTTCGCTTCGAGCAGGACTGGAGCGGCGAAATTTCGAGTGTTTCGTCCGGCAGTCCCGCACAGGAGGCGGGGCTTCGACCCGGGGACCGACTGCTCTTGGTGGACTCGTTCCGCCTTTACGCCAACAACGGCTTTGTTTTCGGTAGCCTCCTCCAGCCCGCCTTAGATGCCTTCCAGAGAGTGGATCGAGGCGAAGGGCTAGAGGTCACCGTGCTTCGAGGAGACGGGATCGAGACGTTGAGCTTCGTGGAGGTTCCCAGCGAACTGACCGCGGAGTCTCTGGGCTTTGCCCTACACCCCCTCGGCTGGCGAGAGAAGGCTGCGGCTCCCTTTCAGATGATCTGGGATATGCTCAGGGCGCCGGTTATGCTGGTGGGGATGGCCTTCGACGATCGGTACACAGGGCAGGAGATCGTTGAAAACCTACAGGGTCCCATCGGGATCATGCAGCTCATCTACGAGGTGTCTCACAGCGGGGTGTTAGCCTTTGTGTTTTTCCTGGCCCTACTGAACGCCGCTATCGGGGCTTTCAATCTGCTTCCGTTCCCGGCCCTCGACGGTGCTCGACTGGTCTTCTTAGGACTGGCCGGGCTCCGAGGCGGTAAGGCCATCGATCCGGATAAAGAGGCGAAGGTGCACCTGGTGGGGCTGCTCCTGCTCTTGTGCTTCGTGATCGTAGTCTCGTTCGGAGATATCAGGAGACTATTCTCCGACCAGATCTTTATTAACTGAGAGGTAGGATGCAACCGAAGTCCCAGCAGCAGACTCTTCGCTCCCTTCGGCGCTCGTTGAATCGATCGGTAGCATGCCTGAAGCAGGGGGATGCGGTTCTGTTAGAGGCGGGACGTAGGAGCGGGGTTGTTTTTCGCCACCCCTGGCTGGTCGACGGTGCGGCGAGCGAGTCCCCCAACCCTTTAGACGGTCTGCACCTGTTCCTTCCGGGGCCCACCGGAGAGCATCCCGAGGTGGCTTGGGGTCTGGGACCCCAACTGTTTCCCGAAGAGCTGCGAGGCGTGCTGGATTTCTATTGGCCGGGCCCGCTGGTGATAGCGGTCCGGGTACCCGGGCGTAGCGGCAGGGTCTACTGCACGAGCCCCCGCCAGCCCATGTTGGCCGAACTGCTGGTCCGTCACGGTCCGGTCCTGTGGTCGCCCTCGGCCGATGAGGTTCGAGAGCACTTCGGACTGAGCGTAGGCCTGAGCTTGGAGTGGCCCGAAGAGCGGTACGTCATCCCGGAGACCGTGCTCGATATCGGAACTCGACCGTGGAGATTTCTGGAGATCGGCATGCTGAGTGCGGAGGAGCTCTCCGAGCGCCTGGCTCCCGGAATGCGTCCGATCCTTTCGGCCGATCGCGCTGCTCCGGCTCGGGAGGCTCGCTCGTTTCGCCCGGCCCATCGCACCGTGGTGATAGAGGTCGATAAAGAAGAGGAGCTCAGCGGGATCTGGCAGTGGCTCAAGGAGCGTGTAGGGCCCGACATCTCCGTGCGACTGTACGTGGACGCTAACACGGCTCACAATCACTACCCCGACTATCCGGCTGTCAAAGTGTTCGGAGAACTGGAGCAGCCGGAGCGAGTGAAGCGGCGGCTCGAAGCGATGTTGGAGCGGCAGCGCCAGCGGGCCGGCCGGAGGCTTCTCGTGGTCGCGCTGCCCCCGCTCACGGGAGCGACCGAGCTGTTGCGAACCGACCTCGGACCGCTCTGC
>CAZDLH010000342.1:0-3727 GCA_964505925.1 uncultured Burkholderiales bacterium | reverse complement strand
GTGGGGATGGGGGCTGGACCGCGGAGCTCCGACCCGTCTATCTCCTCCCCCTCGAAGACGAGGATGGCGAGTGGACTTTTCGCAAGAAGCTCTATCCGGACCTCATCACTCTACCGGGTCGCGACGCGCGGCCTTAGCTCGCCCATCAACCTGGCTCTTATCGATCCAGGGAAAACAGGACTGTTTATGAGGGCTAAGAAGTCTTGAGGGTATGGAAAACGACCCGATCCGCCCTCTTTTCGAAGCCCTCAAGCTGACTCCGGAGAACATCGTGCTCCGGGCGCACCTCGTACGGGAGCTCCTCAAACAGCGCAGATTCGAAGAGATACCCGGAGTGGTCAGCCCCTTACTGACGACCGCCGAGCGTCCTCTCGGGCTTCTCGCGTCGGCGCGCTCGGCGTGGGTCAAGGGCGACCGCCAGCGGGCCGAGCAGCTCTATCGCCAAGCCATCGCCATCGATCCAGGGCTGATCGACGAAGGTTTCGAGGCGGACCTCGCACCCAAAGAAGCGCTCTTGATCTCCGGTCGGGGGGAGCTGAGACGAGACGTTCCCGCAGACCTGGTGAGCTACGAAGAGAGCATCTCGGTGACCTTCGAAGACCTCGGGGGCATGGAGGAGGTGAAAGAGCAGATGCGCCTCCAGATCCTGTACCCGCTGCAGAGGCCTGAGATCTACGAAGCGTACGGCAAGAAGATCGGAGGCGGCATCCTGCTGTACGGGCCTCCGGGTTGCGGAAAGACCCACCTGGCGCGGGCCATCGCCGGGGAGCTCGGCGCTAACTTCTTCTCGGTCGCTCTCAACGAGATCCTCGATATGTACGTCGGCAACTCGGAGAAGAACCTGAGCCAGATCTTCCAAGTGGCTAGGGCTGCAGCGCCAGCGGTTCTCTTCATCGATGAGGTAGACGCCATCGGCGGCAAGCGAGGGCGCTTCGATAACTCCGGCCACCGCCAGATGGTCACCCAGTTTCTGACCGAAATGGACGGGATCGGGGCCAGTAACGATAAGCTTTTGATCTTGGGCGCGACCAATCAGCCTTGGGAGGTGGACACCGCGTTGCGACGACCGGGTCGCTTCGACCGGCTTATATTCGTCCCGCCGCCCGACGAGCCGGCTCGGGCAGAGATTCTGAAGCTGCACGCGCGACGTCGCAAGATCGATTCTAACGTCGACTGGTCCCGGCTGGCTAAGCGAACCCACCTCTTTTCGGGTGCGGACCTGGCGTATCTGGTCGAGCAGGCGGTCGAGCGACCCCTCAGTGAGGCGCTCCGGACGGGCGACATGCGTTCGGTGAGTTTCGACGATTTTGAGCAGGCCCTGAAGAGGTCGCGCCCATCCACGACGGAGTGGCTGAGGCGCTCCAAAAGCTACGTTAATTTCGCGAATCAAGACGGACTCTACGACGATCTGGCAGCCTATCTAAAGAAAGCGGGTGTACGATGAGCAAGGAACTCGAGAAAGGGCGCATCCTCTACGAGCAGCGCCGCTATGAAGACGCCTTAGCGATGATCGAGACGCACCTTAGTCGCGAACCGGAAGACGGTAGGGCCCTCACCCAACTGGCCTTGTGTCAGTACCACCTCGGACTCTATTCGGAGGCTTCGGATACGGCTGAGCGCGCCATCTCCTGCGATCCGACCGACTGCTACCCGTACTCCGTGGCAGCGTCCATCTTTCATCGGCGGAAGCTGCTCGACCGGGCTCTGGTGCGCATCGAGGACGCTTTAGCGTACTCTCCCCTTCAGCCGGGATATCTAGCCTTGGCCGGCATGATCTATTTCGATCTGGAGGAGTGGGACCGAGCGCTCTTACTGGTCGAAGAAGCGCTCGCACAAGAGCCCATGCAGCTCGATGCGCTCAACACTCGGGCCCGACTTCTGCTCCGAGTGGGAAGGGGGGACGAGGCGAGGCGGTCGCTGGAGGCTGCCCTCAGTCAGGATCCGGAAGAGCCCTGGACCTTAGCGAACCTCGGCTGGTTAGAGCTCCAGCAGAAGCGCGGTAAAGAGGCTGAATCGTATTTCCGCTCGGCGCTCGCCATCGAGCCTGAGATGGAGTGGGCGCGCGAGGGGCTTCTCCATTCGCTACGCTCAAAGTTTCCGGTCTACGGCTTGGTGCTCTCCTACTTCTTCTGGCTGGAGAAGCACTCGGCGGAGATTCAAAGACAGATCGTGATCGCCAGTATGGTAGGGGCTCGCGTACTCCGTCTCCTGGTGGCTAGGTACCCAGCCCTGGCTGTCGTTCTCGGGCCGCTCCTGCTCGTGTGGAGGGTCTTCAGCTACATCACCTGGACGGTTCGTGCCGCTACGACTCTTCTTTTGCGGTGCAGTGGCTCCGGAAGAATGCTGCTCACCCGCGATGAAGTCGTGGAATCGAATATCGTGGGGGGCCTGTGGGCGGCTCTAGCGGTTATCTGGGGCTATCACTACTTTGTAGACCCCTTCACTCTAGTGGGCAAGATCGGGCCGTACGTTCTCATCTCTCTCACGATGTTGGTGGAGCCGTGTTTTAGCCTGAAGAGCTCGCTCTACCGTCGGATCGCCAGGGGAGCGAACGGTGTGCTCGCTGGGTTGGGGCTCGGTGGACTGGTGTTGGCCGCCTTCGGGATGCAGCTAGGGATCACGTTCTTGATCGCATATTTCCGGGCTCTCGCCTTCGTATTTTTGGGCTTCCAGCTCCTGCACCACGCAGATCAGAGCGCCCCCATCGAGGATGAAGAGCGCACCTATCGAGGATGATTACGGAATTAGGCAGGCTAAAGGCATCCGTTTCGAGAAAAAATCGGTTTCATGACGTACATGAGTGTTAACCTTTCATCTCCAGGTGGTATAATGGGATGCCGGGCGCAAGACGCCCTATCTTGAAAGGAGATCACCATCGGTAGAAGAGGAAGACGTCATCAGGACAAAACACCCCGGTTCGAGCACCGGTTGAATGAAAGAATTCGAGCTCGAGAGGTTCGGGTCGTGGATGAAACCGGAAAGAATCTGGGTTCTATGCACCCACGCGACGCCACGAGATTGGCAAGAGAGAGGAAGCTCGACCTCGTCGAGATCTCACCGAACTCCGACCCTCCTGTCTGTAAGTTTTTAGACTACGGTAAGTGGCGCTACGAGCGTGACAAGCAAAGGAAAGAGTCTAAGCCTAGTAAGAGCGCTTCGGTCCGTGAAGTAAAGATGCGGCCCAAGATCGGAGAGCATGACTTTCAGGTCAAGACGAGACAGGTTGTTCGGCTCCTTGAAGGTGGCGACAAAGTGAAGGTACTCCTCCGTTTCCGAGGTCGCGAGGTCGTTCACCAAGGCCTCGCTGAAGAACTCCTGATGCGGGTGAGCCGCGAAGTTCAGGAGGTAGGAACCGTCGAGTCGAAGCCTCAGATGCAGGGACGACAGATGACCCTCGTATTGGCTCCTACCACCTAGCGAGCTCGAGTATTCCGGTTCCGTCTTCAGACAGAACCGGACATTGCGACTAAACTAAAAAAGAGCGACCCTTTCAAAAGGGTCGCTCTTTTTGCGGTTATTATCGGGAGTCGATTACTTCGACTGACCGGCCAACCACTTGTAGAACGGAACGGCGTGAACCAGTTTGGCTTTCATGCCGGTGTCCGAACGGATCTCTACCTTGGAGCCCACGCGAACGCCAGCAGGGCTGGGATCGAAGCGGGTGGTTCCGGGAAATAGCGAGAAGGTCAGCATGTCGCCGCTGCCGTCCGCTTCCAGGATCAAGGTG
>CAZDLH010000341.1:0-3731 GCA_964505925.1 uncultured Burkholderiales bacterium | reverse complement strand
CGATAGTCGGGTTCGGGAGCTAGAACAGCGCAACGCTGAACTAGAGGAGCTCGTAGCGCGACTGCGCTCCGGCCTCGAAGAGACCGAAGCGACCCTGCGCCGCAGTCGAACCGCTCGGGCGAACCTAGAAAGCGATATCGTAGCTCTCCAAGATCAGCTGCATAAGAGCCGTTCCCGCAACGACGCTCTCGAGCGAGAAGTTCAGCGGTTGACCAATGAGCTAGAAAAGATCGAAGAGCATCACAACCTCCAGCTTCGGCGCCTGCGGTCTAAAGATCGTAAAGGAGAGCCGTCCGAAGGGGTCTCCTCGGAGGATCTCGTGGTCGAGGTCCAGCGGCTCTCCGCGCAGATGGAGGAGAAAGACCGAGCCATCGCCGAGTGGTATCAAGAGCGCGGACAGTTGAGGGCGCAGCTCGAGGATACCCATCAGAAGCTCTACGAGTTGCGGAGGCGCTACGAGAAGGAGAAGAGCGAGTGGTCGGAGATCCTGGCGCGAGAGATTCAAAACCACGGTCATCTCAGACAGCAGCTCGAGGAGCTGAAGCCGAAGGTCAACAAGGGATGGAATCCGTTCCGACGGGAGCGATAGACAGCCGGGACGCCCGTCCCACCCCGCTGTTCGATCTCTGGCGAGAGTTTCTTTACGGAGAGCCGGGTCGAGCCGGGCCGATGCTCTGTTTAGCCGGGGCTGCGCTGGCGGCGGTGGTGAGCCGTTCCCCGCGGGTCGGACTGGTGACCGGAGGAGCGCTCTTGGGGGCGTGGTCTCTAGCGGCGCCGCGGCTCGTCATCGAAAACCAGGCTCTCGGACCCGTCCGGCTCCGTTGCCGGAGGAGGGATCGCTCGGGACGGCCGCTGGTCTGGCTCACCTTCGACGATGGACCGACTCCCCACACCGAAGGGGTCCTCGATGCGCTGGAGGCCGAGGGGGTTCCCGCCACCTTCTTTCTTGTCGGGGAGCGCCTTCAGGCTTGGCCCGATAAAGAGGCATTAGCCCACCGATTGGCGGCAGGCGGGCACTCGGTGGGGAATCACACCTGGTCCCACCCGAACCTTCTCACGGTTTCCCAAGCGGAGATGACCGAGGAGATCGCCGCCACGGAGACCCTATTGGGACCCCTGCGCGGGGCTGACGACCCGGTCTTGTTTCGCCCGCCGTTCGGCTACCGAGGCTCTGGACTTTTCCCGCTGCTGGAGCGCCGGGAGGCGACCGCCGTCGGATGGAGCGTGAACAGTCTGGACTTCCTGGGGCTATCCGCTCGGCGGATCGTCGAAAGGGTCATCGAGCGCCTCCATCCGGGGGCTATCGTCCTACTGCACGACGGCCCCGCGGCTCGCGAGGAGACGGTCCGCGCCTTGCCGGACCTCGTCCGCCGTATCCGAGAAGCGGGCTACGACTTCTATCGCCCCCGAATCGAGGACCTTCATTGAGCCGAATCCACCGTATCCCTCCCGAGGTTGCGGAGCGCATCGCCGCCGGTGAGGTGGTCGACCGTCCAACGTCGGTGATCAAAGAGCTGATGGAGAACTCGCTGGACGCCGGCGCGACGCTGATCGAAGTGGAGCTGGAGGAGGGCGGCCAGGCTCTGATGCGGGTCACCGACGACGGCGTAGGGATGACGGCGGAGGAGGCGGCTCTAGCCGTGGAGCGGCACGCCACTTCTAAACTGCGAGCTTGGGAGGACCTGGGGAGCCTAACCTCGTTCGGTTTCCGTGGCGAGGCGCTGCCGAGCGTGGCCGCGGTCTCCCGCTTCGAGATGAACACCACGCCTCGGGGTGGCGAAGTGGGGACCCGCATCACCATGCACGGTCCCGGTCTACCGAAAGTGGAGGCGGCGCCCGGGCCGGCCGGCACCAGTATCGAGGTGCGGGACCTCTTTTGGAATACCCCCGCCCGGCGCAAGTTTCTCAAGAGCGCTAGCGGAGAGACGGCACGAATGACCGAGCTGGTCTCCCGCTTCGCTATCCTGAACCCCTCCGCCGGTTTTCGGCTCATCGTCAACGGCCGGGAGCAGCTCTACTTCGCGCCGGAGTTGAGCCTCGCCGAACGTCTCGGTCTGCACTGGAAGGTCCCGCCAGACCAGATCGTGGAGCTCGACACGGAGGTTCACGGTCTGCGTATCTTTGGGGCGCTGCTCGGGCCGGACCATCATCGCAGGAATCGGTCTCAACAGATCCTGGCGGTGAACGGCCGGCTGATCGTCTCGGCCAGCCTTAGCCAGGCCCTGAGTGAAGGCTTCGACCCGCTCCTCCCCAGGGGGAGACATCCGGTGGCCTACGTGGACATCGGCGTGGACCCTAGCGAGGTCGACGTCAACATACATCCGACCAAATCCGAGGTCCGTTTCGCGGACGATAGAGCGCCCTTTCGCGCGGTCTACCGGGCGGTCTCCGAGGCTCTAGAGCGTCGCCGCAGCGAGACCGTCGTCGAGCGTCATTGGGAAGCCACCTTGGTCAGGGGGGGCGAGCCGACGCCACCACCTCGGCTCGAATCAGCCCAGCGCGAGCCCTTGCCCCTGGTGACGAACCTGTCTTTTCTGGAGGCGGATCGAAGCGCCGAGAAGCCGGTGAAGCCGGTCGCCCGTGGCGAGTCCTTCGCTCCCTATCGGGGAGGGGACACCTCCAAGGTGATGCAGCTCTACGAGCCGCCGTCGACTCCCCCGACGACCGCAGCTCCCGCCCACGGCAGCGACCAGTACGAGCTGGAGGCGGTGGGCCCGGTGGCGAGCCGACCCACCTATCTGACGAGCCTCTACGGCTCCTACTTGGTCATGAAGGTCGAAGGCCAGCTCTGGGTGATCGATCAGCACGCGGCCCACGAGCGGATCAACTACGAGCGCCTCCATCGGTATCAGGTCGAGGGCCCCGACTCCCAGCACCTTCTCATCCCCGAGGCGCTGCCCCTGAGCGGATCCGAGCGCGACTATCTGCTGGCTCACTCGGACCAGCTTCGCGAGATCGGGTTCGACTGGCAGACCGACGAACTCGGTGAGGTCGAGCTGACCGCGGTCCCTCCCGGCTTGAAGCCCGGTACCGAAGGCGCACTCTTCTGCGAGGTCGTGCGGGAGCTGTACAGCGAAGAGGTGACCGTGACGGAGACCACGTTGGCTCGCTATCGAGAGGCGGTGCGGGCGATGATGGCCTGTAAGAGCAGCGTGAGGGCTCGCGAGTCGGTGCGCCCAGAGGAGGCCGTCCGACTCACCGAGGACCTCCTGGAAGCCGAGCGTTCGCCTTACTGCCCTCACGGGCGGCCGACCCGCATCCGCCTGGACCAGCCCGCTCTAGAGAGGCTCTTCCATCGCCACTGACGCTTATCTCGTAGCCGTATTGGGTCCGACGGCGAGCGGAAAGTCGACCCTAGCCGAGGGGTTGGCGGCCAGCCGCTCAGGGAGCCTACTGAACGGGGATGCGTTCGCTGTCTATCGCGAGCTTTCCGTCGGTGTGACCAAGCCCTCGGCCGACTGTCGGCGGCGCTTCGACTACCGGCTTCTCGATATCGTCTCGCTCCAGGAGGGCCTCGATGTGGTGCGGTATCGCGCCGCTTTCGAGCGTGAGCTCCGAGCGGTGTCCGAAGAGGCGCGCCTGCCGATACTCGTCGGGGGCGTCGGGCTCTATACCGAGAGCGTGCTGGAGCGCCTCAGCCCTCCCGCCGTAGCGGTTCCCGAAGCGGTGCGCCATCAGGTGCGCAGCTTGGAGCTGCCGGAGGCGCTCGAGCGCCTGGAGCGGTTGGACCC
>CAZDLH010000340.1:0-3733 GCA_964505925.1 uncultured Burkholderiales bacterium | reverse complement strand
GCAGACCTTTCCGCTCAGGTCCGGGAGGGGATCCTCACCGAGAAGTTGGGTGAAATCGAGGGAGGGGAAGGCGCCTTCCGGCGGTGCCGGGTAACGGATTCGAAGCAGACCGTCGTCGAAGGGCAGCCCGGTGACACGGTCGTCTTGGGCGAGATGCTCGGCCCCCTCTAGGGCACCCGCTAGAAGAAGGCTTAGGTTGAGCGCTCGGTGGGGCGGATCGTTTTCGACGAAGGCGGCTAAGAAGCGCACCTTTTCATCGGTGTCCGAGTGCAGATTAACCACACCCACGCGACCTTGGAAATCAGCGGCGTAGTGCAGGATGTCGGCGGAGCGGCCCGGGGGCGCGCCCTCTCGATGGGCTTCGACCAGATAGACCGGCCGTTCCAAGATGAGCTGTGCGAGGCTTTCGAGTTCGCTCTCGATGAGTTCAGCCTCCGGCGGGGGCAGCTTCTCTATGCGGGGGTTGAACAAGATATCGAGGGCGACCGCCTGGGCGCCGGCATCGAAGAGGCGCTGGATCCCCCGGGCGTAGTCGTCGGCCCAGCGCGAGAAAGGCTGCCCGATCTCTTCGAAAAGGGAATCCTCGAGGCGTACGATGACGATCCTGGGATCGACCGGGGGCGGACCGAACAGTTCGTACAGCAGAGGCAGCTCTGCGTCTACGGTCCGTTCCTCGGCAAGCCTGAGGGACTCGAGGCCCCCTGTGGTGGCACACCACCCGAGGAGGGCCCAGAGCGCGAGGAGGAACCCGAGCAATAGGGGGGACGTTCGACGGTCCATACAGCGCTGTTTCGGCACCGGGGGGAGCCTGCCTTCGCCGAGCTGGGTCGAAGAAAGAAGGATATTTCGGGTTCGCCGTGGATCTGCGGAGGGAGGGGCGGAGGGAGGGGCGACAGGACTTTCGTCTCAGGGGCCGCCCCCGAGGGGGTGGGGTGAAACCCGGGGAGTCGCCCCACTAGGGTAGAAGAAAGGTGAGAGCACGATGTCTCTTGGTACACCGAGCGAGAGTGATGCGGCGGTAGGTGAGTTCGCCAAAGTGCGCACCTGCGACCGGTCCGGGGGGCACGCGGTGAGACCCTTGGAGTACTTAGACCTCGTAGACGAGCACAACCGGGTTCTCGAGAGCGTTCCCCGGAGTCGAATCCGAAGTGAGAACCTGTTGCATCGCGGGGTGGGGATCCTGTGCTGGAACTCGCGGGGGGAGCTTTTCGTCCACCAGCGCACGGCCACCAAGGACCTCTTCCCTTCCATGTACGACATGATGGTGGGCGGTGCGGTGGAGTCCGGCGAGGCCTATCTCGATTCCGCTCGCCGGGAAGTCGCCGAAGAGTTGGGGGTGGTTGGACCGGAGCCGAGATTCCTTTTCGAACACCTCTATCTAGGTCCTCAGAACCGTAGCTTCGTTCAGATCTTCGAAGTCGTTTGGGACGGTCCGGTGAGATGTCAGCCCGAGGAGATATGCTGGGGGCGTTGGATGCCGTTTCCCGAGGTGCTCGAATGGGTCGAGAGCGTACCGGTGGTTCCGGACGGCTTAGAGATCTTTCGAAAGTATCTCGGCATGCGCGAGGCGGGCGAGTGAGCCCGATCACCCACACGCTGCTGTCTTGGTTCGTCGGAGATCGAGCGCTCGATGACGATCGCGACAAGCTGCTGGTGGCCGCGGCCGGACTGCTGCCCGACCTAGACTCGGCCGGTGTGGTAGTAGACCTCGCCAGTCCTCAGCTGGGCGGTCCCGAGACGGAGCTGTTCGCGACCTACCACCATTTTTTGACCCACGGGCTGCTCGCGGCCTTGGCTATCCCCGCGCTGTTGTGCCTATGGGCGAAGGACCGGGCGCGGGTCTTCTTCTTTGGGGTCTTGGTCTTTCATCTGCACGTCGTCTGCGACATCGTAGGCTCTCGGGGGATCGAGCGCGAGGATATCTGGCCTCTTTACTACCTGGGACCGTTCACCCGTGAGTACGGCGAGTTCGCCGTGTCCTGGCAGTGGGCGTTGAACGGCTGGCCTAACATCGTCTTGACGATGCTGCTGTTGGTCTACGTCTTCTATAGGCTGTGGCAGGGGGCGGCCTCCCCGTTTCTTCCGTGGGCGCCCAAGCTTCACGAGACCTTGAGCCGGACGCTGCAGGCTCGCTTCGGGGCGCCCCGATCGGCGAGAGAGATCAGCTCTGAGGAGCCCGAGCTTCGAGCGCGAGCCGACGAGTGAAGAAACCCCCTACCCGGTTGCGGTAGGCGGTCCGCGACGCCCAGGCGGCCCAGGCGTGGGGGGTGCGCTCCGCCAACCAGAACTCCTTGGGCTCCGGTGCCGCTCGGAAAAGGTCTTCGGCGTTCTCCTGGGGACACCAGATATCCCAGGCGTCGTGGATCACCAGGAAGGCGCGTCCCTGTAGTTCGGCTATCCGCTCCACCGGCCGTATCGTAGAGGGGTCTACTTCGGCCCAACGGGCGAGGTTGCGACTCAACCAGTCCTGGACCGGTCCTCGCCAGGCCCGGGGGAGCCAGGAGCAACGGCGCGCGATCGCGTCATCTAAAGTGGTGAAGCATGCCTCCAGGCATAGGGCTGTGAGATCGGTGTCGTACCGGGCGGCTTCGAGCAGCGCGGCCGCTCCGAGACTCTCTCCGACAGCCCCCAAGGGAAGCCCGGAACAGCTCGGATGGGATTTCAGTAGCGCCAAGGCCGCTAGAACGTCGTCGCGCTCGCGCACACCCAGCGTGCAACGGTCCCCTTCGCTCGATCCGCGAGACCGGAAGTCGAAGACCAGTGTCGTGAAGCCCAACTCGTAGAGCAGCGCTGCCTTATCGAGCATCCATAGGCGGGTGCTCCCGATGCCGTGGCACAAGAGCACAGCTCCTCGGGCTTCCCGCGCTGGGATCAGCCAGCCCGATAGAGCGGCTCGGTCCGGGTGGGCGCTAGGGAAGTGAGCCTCTTCGTACGGGAGGCCGAGCAGGCCCGGTGTGACACGGGACCGAGACCGCAGAGGGCGGGTCACCAAGTCCACTAGGAGCTTTCCTAAACGCTCTCTCAGACTGATTTTCATCGCCTACCAGCCCGCTTAGGGATGGGGGTCAGCGCTGGAAGAAGCGGTCGTTGAGCAGCCCTTTGAGTCTGCTCAGAGGCACCTCTACCGTCTGTGGTCCGGACACATAGGGGGCGATCTGATAGGGCGGAAAGAGGACCACCATGCTGTCTTCTTCAGGCCAGACCAGGTCGTAGTTTTCGCGTAGCGGCTCGGTACCGGCCGCGACCCAGTCGTCGTCCCCCAAGATCCCGTCGGGGCGTTGGGAGAGCTTTTCGAGAACCTGTTCGGAGAGGTGGGGGAGAAAGTTGGAGTTCAGCTCGAACAGGTCGGCGACGGCGACCCGTTGTCCGGTTCTGGGGTCCAGCATCAGTAGGTAGAAGACGGGGTTCGGGTGCGCTCCTCCCAGGTACTGGCTTCCGGACATCAAGATGGCGAGCAGCCTGTCAGATTCGTGTTTGACCTCGTACTCGATGCCTAAAAAGAGCTCTCGGTCTTTGAACATCGAGTCTTCCGGGAGCGAGTCTAGAGTCTCTTTCGCTTCTCGGAAGAACGATTCCGCGAGGGCTTCCGCTCGGCGTTCGAACTCACGGTTGAGTCCCTGGTCGAGGGACTCCCCGAGCCCGTGGATGTGAGGGTGCTCGATGGTCGCTCGAGCGTTGCCCTGGTGCTGCTCTAGGGTTCGGCTGGTCACTTCGTAAGTGCCGCTGTCCACCC
>CAZDLH010000339.1:0-3741 GCA_964505925.1 uncultured Burkholderiales bacterium | reverse complement strand
GCGCGGGACGCCACCGGCGAGCTGATCAACGCGATTGGCAACTTCACCGACTCCCTAGGCAACACCGGCCCCGGTCGAGCTCAAGTGGAGATCGACGTCATCCCCGCTCAGTAACTTAACCCCCGTCTAGAGCGAGCCGTCGCTCTAGGCACGACCTAAAAAAGGGCCGTCCCAGCTGGGGCGGCCCTTTTTCTGTTGAGCTGTGGTGAGCTCCGAGGGCAGGGAAGGGTCGGGTTCGTCGTCGTAGACCTGGCGGTCCGTCAGTCAGCCGACGTAGACCACGATCTCTCTTCCCGGCTTCTCTAACTGAGGACGCTAGCAGGGTGGGCTTGGGGCGCCCAAGCTCCTGGCGCCACGCTCTGGGCCTGGGCGACTTCCCCTTTACTGTCTTTGGGCGGTCTGCAGTAGATAGTGGGACAGAACTCAGACCGCCGTCCACCACCAGGTGCCGAAGAGGACCGCGACCCCGACTCCGAACCCCAGGATGGCCATGGAGAACGGCTTCGGCCGGGTCTTCAGTTTCCACACCAGATAGCCCGCCAGGCCCAGATTAAAAGGCGCCGCCAAGGCCAGCATCCCTATCACCCCAACCAACAGCGAGTAGCTCTCCCCCTCGCCCCCCGTACCAGTAAGACTGCCAGGAACACCCGGGCGACCTGGGCGATAAAGGCGCACCTCTTTTTTGAGTAGCGGAAGCCGCTCCACCTGGATCCGGGCCTGCTCCGGCCAGCGGTAAGCCTCCCGGGGGCACGAGATCTCTTTGGCCTCCCCATCGGCATAGCGGAGCAGTAGGCGGTACTCCCTCGTACTCCGGGAGCCCACCCCTTCCACCGCCTGGGACCCCGAACTGCCCATAAAGCTCCGCTTATCGATGATGGTCGCCTCCACCGTCTCGGTCGGAAGAAAGCGCGCGACCCCCTCCAGCAGACTGATCCAACCGAACAGCACGAACATAGACACCAGGCCGGTAGCTAACCAGTCGGCAACGTAGCTACGCCTACCCCCGGGGAAAGCTCTACCCGAACCTGTATTTAGACCTGTATCTGGACGACTGTTCGAACCTCCGCCCGGAGCCCTGGGCGCCTTACGCCTAACCTTATCTCTACTCGCCTGACTCGACATCTATCCTGCACCCCCAATTTGCGCCTGCCTCAACCGACAGTAGCGATCACAAACCCCGCCTTCGCCCTCGACCATCGGGCCCCCTCGGCTCGCCCCAACCAGCACTGAGCGCGCAGTCCCCGCAACCTGATACCCCAGAGCCTCCACGGCCGATCCCGTGAACCAGCGCGCACCGGCCTCAAGCTGAGAGTCCCTGGAAGGCTGGGGTTACGCTTGGGGGGTCCGGGGTCAAGCTGCTCGGGGCTCTCCTCGGGACCCATCGGGAGAGGGATGGGGCTGACTCCCCCAGGGGAGTCCCGTAGGCTGCTCGGGCTTGGGGTGGACGGCTTTTTTAGGAGGGTGGGCTCCGGTGGGCGCCGTAACCTCTTTTATGCCGGAACAGTCTGCGCAGGGAAGGTCCACGGGGCGGGCTTCCGGAGGCCGGGTTACTAACCGAGGCGGGGCCGAACGAGCAGCTCAACTTCGCCAGGTTCCCCTCTTCTCGGACCTGAGCGAGAGCATGCTCGAACGCCTGGCCGAGCATCTATTGCCCCGACGACTGGTGCGCAACCAGCCGATCTTTTTGCAGGGCGACATCGGTGATGAGATGTTTCTTCTGCTCGAAGGGCAGGTCCGGATCGCCTGCGAGTCCCGAAGCGGCCGGGAGGTCACGCTGGCGATGCTGAGCGCCGGAAGCTTCTTCGGGGAGATGGCTCTCTTAGACCGGGAGCCCCGCTCGGCGAGCGCGGTGTCCGAAAGCCAGGGGCGGGTTCTAGTACTCCGACGAGAAGCCTTTCAGAGATTCCTCGAGGAGGCGCCCGGGGCGGCGCTCTCGCTATTGGCTTTTCTGAGCCGCAGGCTTCGCCAGGCCAACAACAAGATACAGGACTTGGCGCTACTGACGGTAGGACAGCGTCTAGCGGCTCTACTGTGCGAACTGGCTCAGGAGAAGGTACACCCAGCCGCAGAGCAGGGCCTGGCTTCCGCCGGAGGTCGTTCGCCCTCGGTGGACCTAGTGGCTGAAGCCAGCGCAGGCAGCGGACCGCCGCCTGGCCCTGAGCCGGTACTCTTGGGCAGCTCGGTCAACCACCGCGCTCTAGCCGGGCTACTCGGCACCAGCCGCGAGACCGTCAGTCGCTTACTCGCCGACCTCAAGGCTCGAGGCCTGGTGCTCCAGCAAGGACGGCGCCTGCTGGTCTGCGACTTACCTGGCCTTCAAGCCCTGGTGGCCGACACCGCGGTGCGTTGATGTCGACGGCCCCGGAGCTCGACGAACAGTCCGAGCCGACAGCGCCCCTTGGCCCCGGCTGCTCCACCCCTATAGAGGCGCCCGAGGCTTTGGAGGAGCCGCCCGACTCTACTTCAGGTAGGCGCGACGGATCCCGCCAGCGCGTGTTTAGCCTGCTCGGAGCGTTTCTGGCTTTCGCCCTGGTGTTTTTCTTGATCGACCGCAGCGGCCTAGACCTGCTGGAGATCGCTGGGCTACTTCGCCCGGACTACCTGCTGGCGGCAGGAGCTGCCCTGGGCTTTAGCTTCTTTCTCTCGGCCGTGCGCTGGTGGCTGCTGCTGCGACACATCCAGGTGGCCTTGCCGTTCACCGTGGTGCTGCGCCTCGCCTTGATCGGACTGTTCTTCAACCTACTGGTGCCCGGCGGAGTCGGAGGAGACCTCATCAAGGCTGTCTATCTACGCCGGGAGGCTCGAGCTCGCTTCCCCCAGGGCCTCTTAACGGTGCTGCTCGACCGGCTCTTCGGGCTAGCCGGAGTGCTCATCATCTGTCTGGTCGGACTACTACTAGGGGACTACCTGGACCCTGGGCAGCCGTCTCAACTCCGGACCCTGATGGGGTTTGTGATCGCCGTCAGCGGGGCCTCGTTGATGGGGCTGATGCTGTTCTTGCTAGGCCCGATCCTACTCGCACGATGGGCGAAGTGGGCTCCCGTCTCCGGCCTTGCCGCTTGGGCCGGTAGCAGACCCGAGGCTCTCAAAGGCCCCTTTACAAAGGTGTTCCACGCCCTGGGATTAGTCCGCTCTGCCCCCGGCTTTCTCCTACACCTCACCGCTCTTTCCGTAGTCGTACACCTATGCGCTTCGGTCGCCGTCATCGTCATCGCCTGGGGCCTCGCTCTCCCCTCCCAGCTAAGCCTCTGGGACTACACCTTGGCCACCCAACTCGGAAACCTCGTAGCCGCCATCCCCCTCACACCCGGAGGAGTCGGCGGACGAGACCTCACCATCGCCCTACTGCTCAGCATCTGGGGCGCCCCCGCAGACCTTGCCGCCGCCGTCCCCCTCGTCCTCACCGCACTTATGATAGCCTGGGCCCTCATCGGCGGCCTCGCCCTACTCTGGGAACGACGCCACCCCAGCCCCGGAACACCTCGCTAGCACCCCCGGCTTCGCGCCTCGGCGGGCCTCCTCTGCGCCGCCACCCAGCCCTCGTCCCAGCGTGGTTCATTGCGTGGTTCGTTGCTGAGGGGCGGTCTGGTTCGCCCACCAGCAGCGCTCAATGCCTGTGGTGTGGTGGAGTTGCACTCGCAGTAGAGTCGGGCGGCACCACTTTCACCGCCCCCCGAGGTGGTTCGCTGCGTGGTTCGTTGCTGATGGGCGGTCTGGTTCGCCCACCAGCAGCGCTCAACG
>CAZDLH010000338.1:0-3745 GCA_964505925.1 uncultured Burkholderiales bacterium | reverse complement strand
GAGTCTCTCGGAGGGTTGACTGTGACAGAGCATGGGGGCACTCCAGAGAGTATGGGTGAGACCGCTAGGACTCAAAGTGAGCAGCGAGCCTGGTATCGTGTTGCCTTGGTTCATCAGCGCGCCTATCGGGCTTTGGCTGCTCGGTTGATCGAGGTGGGTCTTTCGGTGGCGCAGTACGATCTGCTGGCTCAACTGGTCTTGGCCGAGCCGGGACGACTCACCCAGTCGGAGCTGGCCAAACGGCTGTTGGTGACCAAAGGGAATATCTCAGGGATGATCTCTCGTATGGAGGTCCAGGGGACGGTTCGAAGGATCGAGGACCCCAACGACAAAAGAAGCCATAGAGTAGCCGTGACGGAATCGGGGCTCAAGGCTTTTCAGTCAGCCCAAGCTCTTCAGCGAGAGCTAGTGGAAGAGATGTTTCAAGACCTCGGTACGGAGGCTCTCGAGCATCTCGATCGTACGGCCTCCAAGATCTTAGAGCGGTTTCAACAGGCTGGAGACGATCGCTTCGAGAGTTCGGAGGGGGCCGGTTGAGAAGGTTGCAGTGCCCCAAGTGCACTAAAGTGATGGAGGCGTTCGTTCAGGTGGGGGTAGAGATCGATAGCTGCGCCTCCTGCGGGGGGGTCTGGTTAGATCGCGACGAGTGGGGTCGTTTAACCCGAGGGCGGGGCGATCAAGCCGTTCGGCTCACGGTGGTCAACTGTCGGCCGACGGAGTTTCCCTGCCCGCGATGTCAGACCCCCTTGGAGGAAGGGAACCACAGCGAGTCGATCGACTTCCAGATCGACTACTGTCCGAGTTGCGGGGGCGGCTTCTTCGACCGGGGCGAGATGGTCCGGCTCCTCGCCCGCTAGCCTTGTGGTCGGCTCCACTCTCCCTGATCCTGGGGGATAGGAGCGATTCTCTAGGCTTGAGAAGAGGGGATTTCCGGTTTCCACTCAGAACTTCAGCCGCTCGAGAGGCCCTATGGAACAAAAATTCGTCCGAAACTTCTGTATTATCGCCCATATCGATCACGGTAAGTCCACGCTGGCCGACCGTATCCTGGAGGTGACCGGCACCCTGACCGAGCGAGAGATGGCCGATCAGGTCCTCGACTCCATGGACCTCGAGCGGGAGCGCGGGATCACCATCAAGAGTCACCCGGTCACCTTGAACTACACGGCCAAGGATGGGCACACTTACCAGATAAATCTTCTCGATACCCCCGGGCACGTGGATTTTACCTACGAGGTCTCCCGTTCTCTAGCGGCCTGCGAGGGCGCCCTTTTGGTGGTGGACGCTGCTCAGGGCGTCGAAGCTCAAACCATGGCCAACTACTATATGGCTGTGGCTCAGAACCTCCACGTGATTCCGGTGATCAACAAGATCGATCTCCCGGCGGCGGACCCCGAGCGGGTCAAGCACGAGATCGAAGAGGTGCTCGCTCTGCCCGCCGACGAAGCGGTTTTGATCTCTGCGAAGAACGGCATCGGGATCGAGGATGTTCTCGAGGCCATCGTTGGCTACATTCCGCCGCCCTCCGGTGTGGTGGAGGCGCCCCTCAGAGCTTTGATCATCGACAGCCATTACGACCAGTACCGGGGTGTGATCCCCCTCTTTCGAGTGATGGACGGCGAGGTGACCTCCGGCACTGAGATCTACATGATGACCACCCAGAAGCGGTTTAAGGTAGACGAAGTTGGAGTGTTCGTGCCCAGTCAGAAGCCGGTGAAGAAGCTCACGGCTGGCAGTGTGGGCTATCTGACGGCTCAGATCCGTGAGATCGCCGACACCAAGGTGGGCGACACCATTACGCTGGGCGGTAAGCTAGCGGCTAAGGATCCTCTGCCGGGCTATCGCGAGGTCATCTCGATGGTCTACTGCGGTCTTTATCCCATCGATTCCACCGACTACGAGATCCTGCGGGACGCGCTCGGCAAACTAAAACTTAACGATGCCGCTTTGGTATACGAGCCGGAAACCTCGGTGGCGCTGGGCTTCGGGTTCCGGATCGGGTTCCTGGGTCTACTCCATATGGAGATCGTCCAGGAACGTCTCGAGCGCGAGTTCAACCTGGAACTGATCGCTACCGCGCCATCGGTGATCTATGACGTCTATCTGAAAACGGGTGAGATGGTCAAGATTCAGAATCCCTACGATCTTCCGGGCCCCGGCGATATCGATAGGATCGAGGAGCCCGTGGTATCGGCTACCATCATCTGTCCCGAAGACTTCGTGGGCTCGATCATGGAGCTGTGTCAGGGCCGTCGAGGGGTCTTCAAGAACATGGAGTACCCTTCAGATGGGCGCGCCTCGCTGCACTATATCATTCCGTTGGGCGAGATCATCACCGACTTTTTTGACCAGCTGAAATCTCGGAGCCGGGGCTACGCCTCTCTTGATTATGAGCTCGAAGGGCTCCAGGAGTCGGACCTGGTGCGGCTAGACATTCTGGTGAATAAGGAGAAGGTGGACGCCCTGTCGACCATCTGCCACCGGGATAAGGCGTTCCACGTGGGCCGGGCTCTCGTCGAAAAGCTTAAAGAGGTCATCCCTCGCCAGCAGTACGAGGTGCCCATCCAGGGGGCATTGGGCACCAAAGTGGTGGCCCGAGAGACGGTGAAGGCGCTGCGGAAGAACGTTTTGGCCAAGTGCTACGGCGGCGATATCTCCCGAAAGCGAAAGCTCTTGGAGAAGCAGAAGGACGGCAAGAAGCGCATGAAGCGCGTGGGGAGCGTAGAGATCCCCCAGGAAGCTTTCCTAGCGGTTCTCAAGGTCGGAGAGTAGTCCGGCGTAGGCTGGTCTTCGGCCGAGCCGGCTCAAAGGTTCGGTGCTCAAGGCTGTCGGCGCTCGAAGCTATCGGCGCTCAAAAAGCTAGAAGCTGTAGCTCAGGTCGCGATCTAGCTGGGCGGTGCGCCAAGGCGTGCACTCGGGGCGCCCTTTCAGGCGCTGCTTGAGTTCGCTGGCTTCCCGCTGGCGGCCGACGGAGCTCAGCCAGTGGAACTTCACCGCCTTCAGGCGATAGCGTAGATGAGGAAACGACGCTAGGCGCCGCTCGACTCTGGCCCAGTCGACCTCCTCGAGCGCTTCTCGGTTGGCGGCCCGTATCTGCAGCTTCAAGACCCGGAAGACCAGTCGTTGATAGCGCAGTTCGTCCATCTCTCGACAGAGCTCGAACCCTCGCTCTACGGTAGCTCGGGCCGTTTCGAGGTCCGAGACCGAAGGCTGGGGGGCGAGGTGCCGTTCGCAGCGGGTCTGGGCGTGGACGATCCGCAGATAGGGGAAAGCTTCGAACGACTGCTGAGCGAGTCGGGAGAGCAGCTCGTCGGCTTCCTCTAGTCGACCTAAGGCCACCGAAGCTCGGCTCAGTTGGCAGGCCGACAGAACCCAGTCGCGCTGGTTCCCTAGCGCCTCCGAGAGATGCAGCGCCTTTTGGGCCGCTTCGTAAGCTTCATCCATTTCGCTCACGGCGAAGGCTGCCGAGGCGGACAGGCTATAAAGAAACGGGAGTACGACCAGGTGCCCGAGCTCCTCGGCCACGCTCGACGCTTCCCGGAGGAGCTTGAGCCCTTCCTCGGAGGCGCCGGCCAGGTGGAGCAGATAGCCGCAGTCGCGCATGAGGCTCAGGCGAGCCAGCGAAGGTGGGGTCTTCAAGGCTTTGTCCCGACAGCGCCGGAGAAGCCGTAAAGACGTCGTCTGCCAGCCCCGGGGTAGTCGCAGGGAGAGGAAGCCGCCGTTGAAGTCCGCCAGAGCCGAAGCC
>CAZDLH010000337.1:0-3753 GCA_964505925.1 uncultured Burkholderiales bacterium | reverse complement strand
AACGTTTGCTTGGGGATAACGTTTGCTTGGGGATAAGGGAGGGGCGTGCGCCTGTAGGCCTAGGTCTCTTAGAGTTCCCCGATGAGTTCGCTTCGCTCGACGAACTCTTCAAAGTCGAGGACCGCTTCGTTGATCGCTCGATTCCCGTTTTGAAAGACCTCTAGTGCCGTATCGAAAAGATCTTGGGAGTCTTCTCGAACAGCCTGGTAGACCAGGTCGATGGCGGTCTCGAAGGCATGGGCGGCTTCCCTAACGTTGTCGTAGATGCTTCGGTGCTGCTTCATGATCTCAGAGTCGGACTCTAGCATATCCAGCACCTGAGGATGCTGAGTCTGGTACTGATCCTGGAGGAGGGAAAGCAGTTCGTCGAGATCGTTATCATCGATGATTCCGGTTTGGTAGGCCTCGATGATGGTTGCGAACTGATCGTATTTGCGCATTCGTGCACCGAACAAGATTAGGACTCTCCTTTCGGTCTGTATTGTTGCAGACGTTGCTGGATCACCTTCTCGTATCCCGAACTCCTAGGCTTGTAGAGTTCGATGCCCTCTGAACTTTTCGGGAGATAAGACTGGGCGTTGGGCGTTGTATGAGGGTTGAGGTAGCCTACGCCGAACCCGTGTTCTCTGCTCCCTCGGAAGGTGCCGTCGCGCAGGTGAAGGGGGACTTCCAGCGGGGGGACGCTCTTTACGTAGCGCTGAGCTTTGTGCAGTGCCGCAGTGCTGTCAGACTTGGCGGCGGTGGCGAGATAGAGGGTCGCTTGACTGAGGTGGTACAGACCTTCGGGCAGGCCCACTCGGTCGAACGCTTGGGAGCAGCCGACGACCACGGTGAGAGCTGAAGGGTCGGCGAGTCCCACGTCTTCGCTAGCGCTGATGAGGAGGCGCCGAAACAGGTAGTTTGGGTCTTCGCCGCCGCGGAGCAGTTCGGCGAGCCAGATCAAGGCAGCGTCCGGGTCCGAGCCTCGGATCGACTTGATGAGTGCGGAGACGAGATCGTAGCGTCGATCCGAGCTCGTCTGGAGAGCCCAGGCCTGGTCGTTGAGAAGACCGTCTAGCGTCTCCACTGTGACATGGATGCCGCCGTTCTTGGCGTAAGTGCCTCGGGCGACGGCGAGCTCTAGAAGGTTGAGCGCAGTGCGCGCGTCCCCTCTACAGTTGAGGGCGATCCTCGCGAGGACTTCGTCCTCTACTTCGAGGTCCCACTCTCCTAGTCCGTTCGGCTCCGAGAGTGCCCGTCTCAAAAGACGTCGGATGTCCTCTTGGCTGAGCGGCTCAAGACGAACGACCCGACAGCGCGATAGGAGGGCGCCGGTCAGCTCTTTGTACGGATTCTCGGTGGTCGCTCCGATGAGAACGGCCCGCCCGTCTTCGAGAAAGGGAAGCAGGGTGTCCTGTTGGACCTTGCCGAGGCGATGGATCTCATCGATAAAGAGCAAGGGTGTGCCCGCCTCTGCGCTTCGATCGGAGATCGCCTTGCGGATGTCTGCGACCCCGGAGTTTACGGCGGGTACCCGGTGCAGGGGTGCTCGGGTCTCAGAGGCCAGAAGCTCCGCCAGCGTCGTTTTGCCACAGCCGGGCGGGCCCCAGAATATCCACGAGCCTCGCCGTTCGGGTCGTCCGAAGAGCTCGAAGAGATCCAACCCCTTCTCCAGTAGGTGCTCTTGACCGATGTAGTGGCCTCTGGCGAGCGGCCGCATACGTGACGCTAGAGGTCCGCCGTTAGCCGGAGCTTCGAGGGGCGGTTGAGAGCTCGCGCTATCCGTAGAGTCTAGCAGCTCGAGTTGAGAGGGGCTGCCAGGGTCCGTTTGGTGTTTTTTGCGGGCCACCGGGCTACAGTTTGACCGGAATGTAGAGTCGGCCTCCCCGACGCTCGATGAGGAGTGCCACCTCCCCTTCGGTCTGTTCGATGAGGGAGACGAACTGTGCGGCATCGTGGATGGACGACTGTCCGACAGCCTGGATTCGATCTCCGATTTTCAGCCCGGCTCGGGCGGCTGGGGTGTCCGGCACGATGGCCGTGATGAGCACCCCGCTTCCACTCGCCTCCCCAGGAGGCGAGGCCACGATGACGCCGAGCTTCGGCTGATCGCGAGACGCTGCCCGTTGGGGGGAAGCCTCGCTAGCGAAGCTAGGCTCGGGCCTTTGAGTGATGGTGATCTCGAGTTCTCTGGGGGCACCGTCTCGAAGGACTTGAAAGGTGGACTCCTGGTCGATGGGGAGTCTGGCGACCCGGGCGAGGAGTTCTCGGTCGCTGCTGACGGGGATCCCGTCGATCGCGGTAATGATATCGCCGGTCTTGAGGCCCGCCTTAGCGCCGGGACCATCCGGAACGGCGGAGGTCACGATGATCCCTTCGGTGGTGATCGGAAGTTTGAGTGCCGATCTCAAGGCGGGGGTGAGTGGCTGGATCCCCGCACCGATGAAACCGCGGACCACCTTCCCTTGGCTTCTGAGCTGAGCCGCAACATCTTTGGCTAGGTTGATCGGGATGGAAAAGCCGATACCCTGACCGCCGGCGACGATGGCGGTATTGATCCCCACCACCTCGCCGCTCGTATTAAAGAGCGGACCGCCGCTATTGCCCGGGTTGATCGATGCGTCCGTCTGAAGGAAATCGTCGTACGGACCAGCTCCGATGACCCGCCCTTTGCCGGAGAGGACACCCACGGTTACGGTAGCCTCAAGTCCGAAGGGGTTGCCGATAGCCATCACCCAGTCCCCGACCTCGAGGTGGTCCGAGTCGCCCAGTTGAGCCGAGGGGAGTTCCGCGGCGTCTTCGAGTTTAAGAAGGGCGAGGTCCGTGTTGCTGTCGACCCCTACGACCTTAGCGGAGAACTCTCGTCCGTCGGCGAGCTTGGCGCGAATCGTCCTGGCGTTCCGTATGACGTGATGGTTAGTGAGGATCTCTCCGTCTGGAGAGATCAAGACACCGCTACCTTGGCCGGCCTTCTCGGGAAGAGAGTCGAGCGAAAAGGGGGAACGGTCGAGCTCCAGGTGGGTTCCTAGGTTCCGGACAACAGAGATGTTCACCACTGAGGGCTTGAGCTCTTTTGCGAGTTTGGCGAAGGTGCCGAGTTCGGTCTGGATCTGATGTTGAGTCTGGTCGTGTTTTGTAACTTGTGTTCTGGCGAGGGCGTCTTCGGGCAGAAGCCCCCAGGCGAAACCTCCCAAGAAGAGGGAGAGAAGGAGTAGTATGCCGGTTTTCTTTGCCATCATTGCACTCCAGTGTTCGTTTGGTATTTCTTAGAAGTCAAAGGCGGGGAGCTGTACTCCTCGGTGGGTCCGGACCCTCGCGAAAAGGGGGTCCCCCAACGGTTTTAACTTTTGTCTTGAGGAAATGTCTCGGCGGGAATCTCGCTTTGTAGTTCACGGAATCGCTCGAGTTGCTGCTCGGAGATGCCTTCAGGCACCACGACTTGAGCCTCGACGTATAGGTGACCCGCTGGTTTGCCGCTCGACGCCGGAAGTCCAAAGCCGGATAGGCGGAACTTTTTCCCACTTTGCGTGCTAGGGGGGATCTTCAGTCCGACTGTCTGGCTTAGGGTTTTTACGTTTACCGTCCCGCCCAGGACGGCGGTAAAAAGGTCGACCTTCATCTTTTTGAAGAGATCGTGACCTCGAACCTCGAATTCTGGATCTTCTTTGAGATGAACGGTTAAGAAGAGATCGCCCCGAGGACCTCCCATCTCTCCCGGATGCCCTTTCCCTCTTATCCTGATCTTGGACCCGTCCGTAACTCCCGCCGGGATCT
>CAZDLH010000336.1:0-3755 GCA_964505925.1 uncultured Burkholderiales bacterium | reverse complement strand
GCTCTGTTTTCCACTTCCTGCGGTTCAAGTTAAGTGGCTAGAGGTCCATCTCAGAGATCGAAACGTTATGGTTCGAGCTCAATTGCGGGAGCCCGCAGACACTCGCCATTCCGAAGAGGATACCTACCACTTCTACGAGGAGACAGTATCTTTGCCGACGGACTGCCAACCCCGGAACTTCTTTCCGCTCCTCGAGGATGGACAGCTGAAACTGACGCTCTACAGGGAACGGATATGAAGCTCTCTGTCCTTATCCCCCGCCAGGTCATCGAAGTAGCGCCGAACCGCCCTTCAAAGGGCTCTTCAAAGGTTTCTCCCGATGAGGAGACAGCGGTAGCCGCCCATCCCCTCCCCGAATGAAACCGGTCTCCCTCGCCCCCCTATCGATCCTATTCTCGATCGTATCGGGGAGCTTTCTACACAGCGAAAGACAGGGCCCTCAGCTAAAACAGCCGAGGGCCCTGTCTTTTCTTTTTACCTACTGAAGGTTCTTAGACGGAGACCGCCTCGGAATTGATCCTCTTAGCTAGCATGTTGAGCTTCTTGTCCGTCTGCGCCTCCTCTTGGAGGGTTCGATCGAGGAGATTCTCGCATCGATTATAGCCCAGAATGGCTGCGAAGTTCTTAGCTGTCCCGTAGCCTGCGATCTCGTAATGCTCGACGCGCTGGCCGGCTCCGATGAGAGCTGCGTCTCTCACTGGACCTTCCGCCACGTTGCTGATGAGCTCATCGGACTCCTTGATCAGCCCCTTGGCAGCCTGGCATGTCTCCCCTCCGGGCTTGCGTTCCAAGAACTCGAAGATCTCCTCTAGTCGTCGTTTCTGCTCCCGGGTCTCCTCCAGATGCTCCTTGAAAGCGGTCTTTAGCTCTCTTGAGCTAGCAGCTTCGGCCATCTTCGGAAGAGCATCGATGATCTGGGTTTCCGCGCTGTAGAGATCCTTGAGTTCCAAGAGGAACAGATCCTCGAATGTTTCGATCTTAGTCATGATTCAAACTCCTTTAGTTAAGATAGGAACACTCTGACATAGCGGGTGCCGCGCTCTAACCTCCGTTCGGATTCGCGGCGCCTACCCCATCGCGCCCCACCGAAAGGGGACCTCTACTGCCCACTCATTCCCCATCGTAGGGGATAGTACCGAAGGCACCACGTTCGGATAGCCCCCAACGATTCCGAAGAGGATTTCCCGACTCGGCCCGGTTCTGTAGAGTGCTCACTAGATAGTACGCGTTGCTGGAAAACGTAAGGAGAACTTAAAGAATGAAAGTTGTAGTGGCCATCCCCACCTATAATCGGTGTCGGTGCATAATCAACGCTGTAGAAGCAGCCATCACCCAGAGCTATGAGGATACCTACGTGGTGGTCGTCGACGACTGCTCCACGGACGAGACGGCTCGAGTCCTCAAGCCGTATTTCTCCGAGCCCAAATTCTGCTATGTCCGTCTGGGGAAGAATGTGGGGACCGCGCAAGCTAAGAACGTGGCTCTCATGCTGTCGGATTTCGACGCGATCACTTTCCACGATTCCGACGATATCCCCGACAGACATAAAATACTTCTTCAAACCAGAGCTCTTTGTCAGCGGGGTCATCGGGCTGAAGCGTCCCTGGATTGGACGTCCATCGGTATCACCCCGGGCCGCGAACTGCAGGTCGATGCGGTTTTCACGGGTCACCGGCTCATTCGCGGGGACGGCTCCACTTTCGAGATCTGCAAGCGGATCTCGATGCTCGACGACTTCTTTCCGAATATGCAGTTTCCGTCCAAAACCCCGGGGGACTGGGTTCTCGTCAACTCGGGTCTGTTTCGTCGTAGCGTCTTCGAGAGCCTAGGCGGCTACCTTGAGTCTATCGAGGAAGATCGTGAGCTTCGCAATCGCGTCATCGCTACCGGTCATATCACCTATTTTCTAGATCAACCCCTGGTGGATAAGATCGAGATGTGCGACTCTTTGACCGTCGCGGTCGAGACCAACTATGAAGCAGACCATCGAATGAAGGACAGAAGGATCGCTTGGGACCGACTCAAGCTGCTCAAGAAACTTCTCTGGAATGGCGATCGTAAAAGCGTTGACTGGAATGAGATCATAGTCCCCGTCGACCTCTCCGGGATCGAGCTCGAAGAGGTGAGCCGACCCGAACTCCTGCGTCGCCAGTCTCGGATCCCCCACGTCACCGGTTCGCTACCCAGCCAACACCTGTCCCCGTCTACCGTGAAGGATACCCCCCCCTCGCTAGCTCACGCATCTTAGGTCACGCATCTTAACCGAAGCCCCTCTGGTCCGGCCTCTCTCGAGAGTCCGAGCGGGGGGGGTTTCTCTATGCCTTTAGATACTCATCTCCCAGGCTGTAGTAAAGCGAGCCACCACGGACCGAGCGCACCGATAGCGGGAGGCTGAGGGACCGCTTCTAAACCGAAGGTGCTCCGAGTCGGAAGGTCCGCCCGGAGCACCTATCGAGGGCTACGCTGTCGTTAACGCATCTTTAGAGCTGTCGCTTCGAGCGGCCCATCATCTCCGGACCGCTGCACCCGTTAGTCGAGCGGGAACTCCGGTCGCTCCCAGTGGCGATAAGCCTCGAGGCCCCGGCAGAACTCCGACATCAAAGAGTCAGGGTCGTCGGTTTTGACCACCCCTGCGGCCTCGGGCAGTTTCACATCCTTTATCAGCTCCCGAGCCTCTCCGGCAGCCCCGATCGTTTTGTAGTAACGGTATGTATCCCGTACGAAATCCAGTGCTTTTGCCTCCTTTCGGAGGGTTTCGATCCCTAAGGGGCCGCCCACTATTAACAGACCGTCATAAAGGGCGGGACCGGTCGTGCTCAGCGACTGGTCTAGCTCGACCTCCCGCTCCCCATCCCGGAGAAAGCCGAGCCGAGTCCCTACAAGGTCGACCACCGCCCCCTTCTCGGTAAGCGCACTCTCGAGTCGCGCTGCGGCTGCGAGGTCACTCCCGTCAGCCAGAAGGATCGCTACCTTCTTCGTCATCACTGAGGCGACGCTGTTCTTTTCGATGCTCAAAGCAGAATCGGTTCGATCGTGCCGCTGCTCCCGATCGGTCGGGGTCGGAGCCGTGGAGGACTCGAGATACTCTATATCGCCGTTAATATTCTCGAGACCCAGCTCCTTTGCCACCCTTCGAGCGAGGTCTTCACTGATGTGCCAAAAGAGGTTCGTGACCCGTTCCCGGATGTACAGCGATTCGCACTTTCCGAGCTCGAAGGTCGCTCCCTCGACCAGGTGCTGCTTCTCCACCTCGGTCTGGGAGTTCCAAAAGAGGCGCGCCTGGCTGAAATGCTTACGAAAGCTCTCGCTGCGAGCCCGCACTTTGTGCCCATCGAGCTTCTCGGCATAGTGGATGAACGCTCCCATATCCCGGCCCGCAGCGAAAGGGCACCCTTTCGCTAGGGAGTTCGGCTCGTAGGAAACCCTGCCGGGGTTGATCGTCTGGCGACCGTAGCCGTCACGCTGGTTGTTATGAAATCCAGAGACCGGACGATTGATAGGAAGTTCGTGGAAGTTCGGCCCCCCTAGCCGGATCAGTTGGGTATCCGTGTACGAAAAGAGGCGGCCCTGGAGTAGCGGGTCGTTGGTAAAATCGATACCGGGTACCACGTGACCGGGGTGAAAGGCGACCTGTTCCGTTTCGGCAAAGAAGTTGTCTACATTGCGGTTCAGAGTCATCTTACCCACTCGTCTCACCGGGACGAGATCCTCGGGAACGATCTTGGTGGAGTCCAGAATATCGAAATCGAACTCGT
>CAZDLH010000335.1:0-3757 GCA_964505925.1 uncultured Burkholderiales bacterium | reverse complement strand
CTGCTCTGCTCTCATCAGCTCGCCGAGAAGGGCTCGACCGCCAGCGGCGATGGTCTCGTCCGACGACTCTGGGGCGCCGGCGATCTCCGGCTCTCGTTTAGCTCCCACGACCATGAGGTCGAGGGCCGGCTTGGCCAGCGTGTCCACCACTTCGACCGGGCGGTCGCCCCCGAGGTAGAGGGCCACCTCCTCTACCGGCTTCACGGTGGCCGACAGCCCGATCCGTTGGGGGTCGCGCCCGGCGATGCGGCTCAGCCGCTCCAGGGTGAGGGCCAGATGGGCCCCTCGTTTGCTTCCGGCTAGAGCGTGGATCTCATCGATGATGACCATCTCGACAGTGCGCAGATTCTGGGCGTGGCGGGACCCCAGCATCAAAAAGAGCGACTCCGGTGTGGTGACCAGGACGTCTCCCGGTGAGCGCAGCTGGCGCTCGCGCTCCTTCTGCGGGGTGTCCCCGGTTCGAACCATGACCTCGGGCGCGGTCAGCTTCCGCCCGCTGCGCTCGGCCCAGCGCGCCACCCCGGCTATGGGGGCTCGCAGGTTTCGTTCGACGTCGTAGACCAGCGCTTTCAAAGGCGAGATATAGACGGTGCGCACCCCGGCTGCGGGCCGATCGCGGTGGACCGCACGCTCGATGCTCCAGAGAAAGGCGGCTAGGGTTTTACCGCTTCCGGTGGGTGCGAGGAGTAAGGTGTGGGCCCCTCGGGCGATCAGGGGCCAGCCTCGACGCTGAACCTCGGTGGGGGCTTCGAAGTGGGCTTCGAACCAGAGCTGGGTCGTTTCCGAGAACGGCAACGCCTCTCGCGGTCCAGACGGAAGGGGCTCTTGAGAAGTAGGGTGCACCTCCACTTATGCCAACGAAGTGAGCTGCCGGAAACGCTAGAATAGCTTCTGCTAGGCATGCCTAGTGTGGTGCGCTAGGCTTGCCCTCGAAGGCTCGAAGGTCTAGAATGCGCAGATGTTCGTATCTAACGAAACTTGTGAAGCGGAAGGCGACCTCCGGGTGGGGCTCTGCCAGACCCTCGAAGAGGCAGCGGGCAGGGTACCGATCCTGCGCCTGCAGAAGGTAGCTCGAGTCTGCCGGAAGGTAGAGTGCTATCTGAAGCTCGAGGGCTGCAACGTCGCGGGTTCGGTCAAGGACAAGAACGCACTGTATCTCGTTCGTGACGCCGAGGAGCGCGGACTCTTGCGACCGGGCGGAACCATCATCGAGTCCAGCTCCGGTAATTTCGGAGTGGCTTTGGCTATGGTGGGGGCGGCTCGGGGCTATCGGGTTATCATCGTGGTGGACGCTAAGACCACCGTCACCTTTCGCCGGATGTTGAGGGCCTACGGAGCCGAGCTGGTGGAGCTCGAACCCGCTCGAGACGGACGCTCCATGCAGACCGCCCGCATGGACTGCGCCTTGACCTTGGCGCTGGAGACCGAAGGGGCGTGGTATCCCTGTCAGCATTTCAATCCGGATAACCCTTTCGCGCATGAGAGGTGGACCGCCGTCGAGCTCGAGCAGGCCTTCGGCTCCTCGCTAGACGCTCTGGTGGTCGGGGTCTCCACCGGTGGGCAGCTTTCGGGTCTGGCGCGCTATCTTAAACCGCGCTATCCGAACCTCACCATCGTAGGGGTGGACGTGGAGGGCTCGGTCATCTTCGGCACTCCGATGGCGCCCTACAAGATGACCGGTGTAGGGCTGTCCTTCTCGCCCCCGAACCTCGAGTACCGCATGATCGACGTGCGCTATTCGGTGCCGGAGCGGCTAGCCTACACGGTCTGCCATCGTCTAGCTCGAGAGGAGGGGCTCCTGTTGGGCGCCTCGACAGGGGCGATCGTGGCTGCTGGACTAAATTACGCTAGACGACTGGCCCCGGGGGCCCGGGTGGCGCTCTTGAATCCGGATCGCGGAGAGCGATATCTCGATACCGTCTACGATCCCGCATGGTTGGCGCAGAACGGCTTCCCTTTGATACCCGACTCCGACTTTGAGGAGGCGCTAGCGGCACTGCCCGAGTGCTGCTGCTGCTCGGCCGATGAGTAGTGCGGTCGCAGCGGACTCGTCCGGCGCCGAGAGGCCGCCCACTCTTCCCGAGCTGGTTCGCCAGCTACTGCCCTTGTCGTTCTCCGACGCGGCCATGGCCTTGGCGGATCCTCTGCTGGCGGTGGTGCTCACCCGGATGCCGAATCCGACCGTGCATCTAGCGGCCCTAGGAGTAGTGAAGTCGCTTGCGGTCTTCGTCGAGAGCCCCATCATCATGGTTCTCCACGCCTCCACCGCGCTAGGAGGCTCCCCGGCGTCCCGCCGAGCGCTGAACCGCTTCGTCTGGATCTTGGGTGGACTGCTCACCTTGATCATGCTGGCCTTGGTGGTGCCGTTGGCCTACCGCTGGCTGGCGTACACCCTGTACGAACTGCCGGCGGACGTGGGGGCGGCAGCCTACTGGCCTCTGCTGCTGATGTTCGCCTGGCCGGGGCTGATCGCGTTTCGCCGCATTCACCAAGGGCGTCTGATTCTGCAGGGTCGAGGCAAGGAGATGGGAGCGGCCTCGCTGTTTCGCGTCGGACTCTTCTCGCTGGTGCTCTTCGGGCTCAGCGCCAGCGGTCTGGGTGGGGCCACCGTAGGGGCGGCTGCGCTGATGGCGGGACTGGCCTTGGAGGCCTGGCTCGCCTATCGGTGGGCTAGGCGGCAGCCCACGCCGGAAGAGCCCGGGGTGGACCTGCCCGAGAGCGTGCCGGCGGTGGCTCGGTACTACACCCCGTTGGCCCTGACCATGATGGTGATGTGGGGAGGGCGGGCGGCTCTGGTGGCCATCTTGGCGCGCTCGGTGGATAGCCAGTTGGCGCTGGCTGCCTGGGCCGCTAGCTGGGGGTTCGTGATCCTCCTCGGGAACCTGACCCGCATGGTTCAACAGCTCGTGATCAAGTACGCCCGAAAGGTGCCGGTCGGCCGGCTTTTCGCGCTCGGAGGGGTGGCGGGGCTCACCTGTACCGCAGGCTTGGCGCTCTTGGCCTTCAGCTCTCCTGGGTTGGGCCTGCTCGGGATTTTGTTGGGGGGGCAGCCCGAGCTCTTGAAGGCGGCTCAGTCGGTGGTGGCCTGGAGCGTTCCGCTGCCTCTTCTGGTGGCTTATCAGAACGTCTTTCAGGGCTACTGCATCTCGGTAGGAAAGAGCCTCTGGATCAATATCGCCGGATTGGTCGGTGTGGTGTTGACCGTAGCGGTCGCTTGGGTCGGCGTCTCCCGGGGCTTACCGGGAGCCACGGTGGCGGCGGTGGCGGTGGTTTTGGGTCTGGCGCTCGAGGTGGCTATCCTCGGTCTGCTGCGCCCCTGGTCGCGCCTGGACCTTCGGGTCTAAGCTCTCGGCGTAGGTCTACCCGCTCTAACGAAAGAGGGGCTCGGCTCTGGCTACACTTTATCGCGTTAAGTGAGCGCTCCCGAGGACCGGCCGCTAATACTACTCTAACGCTTATCAGGTTTGCTTCTAACGGAATAGCCGTAGGATAAGGCATCGAAAGTTTTCCAAGAGAGCGTCTCGAAAAGAGTCATTCTCGCACAATCAGGAGGTAAACCATGGCTACCAAAACCAAGTTGAGCGTGCGCCCGTTGGGCGACCGCGTCATCATCACCGCACTCCCGCAAGAGGAGAAGACAAAGGGCGGTATCATCCTTCCCGACACGGCCAAGGAGAAGCCCCAACAGGGTGAGGTCGTCGCTGTCGGTAAGGGAAGACTGAGCGAGACCGGCGAGTTGATCCCGATGACCGTCGAA
>CAZDLH010000334.1:0-3773 GCA_964505925.1 uncultured Burkholderiales bacterium | reverse complement strand
GAGACCGATCGCCGCTCGAGAAGCCCGAGTAAGACAAGACTGGAGATCTGAGTATGAGAAAACTGTATGGAGCCGACGTCTGCCCTTTCGTTCACCGGGCGCGCCTAGTGCTGGCCCACAAAGAGCTAGACCACGAGTACGTAGCTATAGACCTACGCAACAAGCCGGACTGGTACGACCGCGTGCTGCCGTCGGGTAAGGTACCCCTGCTGGAGGACGGCGATCTGAGGCTCTGGGAGTCGCTGGTCATCTGCGACTATCTCGAGGATGCTTACCCCACGCCTCAGCTGTTGCCTGCGGAGGCCGGACCGCGCGCGCTGGTGCGGCTCTGGCGAGAGCGGATGGGAGAGAAGCTGATCCCGGCCTTCTACGGACTGTTGAAAGCCCGCGACTCCGAGGGTCGGCAGCGTCAAGAAGAGCAGCTGCTCCTAGCTCTCGATGAGCTCGAACAGGAGGCCTTTCAAGACGGCGACTGGCTGCTGGGCAAGGAGCTGTCTCTGGCCGATATCGCCCTTTTCCCATGGGCTGAGCGGTGGGGAGTTCTGGAGCACTATCGCGGCCTGGGCTGGCCTAAGGATAGGCCTAAGCTGGCTCGCTGGAAGGAGCTCATGGAAGAGCTCCCGGCGGTTCGAGAGATCGCCAACGGCGACGAACTCTATATCGACCGTTACCGGCTCTACGCCGAGGACGCGTAGCCCGAGAGGGGGGCTGAGAGCCCCTACTCTTCTTTTCGCAGTAGGTGAAAGACCAGCAGCGCCGAGAGAGTGAGGACCAGCGCGATGCTGCTGATGGCGTTGATCTCGGGGGTGATCCCGAACTTCACCATGGAGTAGATCTTTAGCGGTAGGGTGCCCGAGCCGATGCCCGCGGTGAAGAAGGTCACGACGAAGTCGTCGAACGAGAGGGTGAACGAGAGCAGACCGCCCGAGAGGATCCCGGGCAGGATGCGGGGGAAGGTGACCAGTCGGAAGGCCTCCCAAGGTGTGGCTCCCAAGTCGGCGGCCGCCTCTTCGAGCCGAAAGTCCATCCCTTGGAGCCGACTGCGGACGGTGGCGGTGCAGTACCCGAGACCGAAGGCCACGTGGCTTGCGACCACCGTGAGAAACGAAAGCTGCACGCCCATCCCCACGAAGAAGGTCAAGAGCGAGGTACCCATCACGATCTCCGGCACGGCCATGGGTAGGAACACTAAAGCGGTGCTGGCGCTACGCCCTCGAAACCGATAGCGGGTCAGGGCGAGAGCGGCCATCGTGCCCACCAGGCAGCAGATAGCGGTGGTGAGTAGGCCCACCTTTAGGCTCGTCCACAGTGCGCGCTGGAGCGGCTCGTTCGTCCATAGCTTCAGGTACCACTCGGTCGTGAAACCGGTCCAGCGAACGTTGCGGGGATCGGAGTTGAAGCTGAAGAGCACCAGCACCACGATGGGCGCGTACAAGAAGAGGTAGACCAGACCCGTATGGAACTTGAGCAGTCGGTTCACGGCTGATCCTTGTCTTCGGTCTTGATGTAGAGCAGGACGGACAGCCCCATCAAGACGATGATAACGAAGGAAAGGGCCGAACCGAACGGCCAGTTGAACGCCCCCAAGAACTGCTGTTGGATCACGTTTCCGATCATCTGATCGTTCGGTCCACCTAGAAGGTCGGCCGAGACGAAGTCGCCGAGGGCCGGGACGAACGAGAGGAGTCCACCGGCCACCACGCCCGGAAGTGAGAGCGGCCAGATAACGTTACGAAAGGTCTGCCACTGATCGGCGCCCAGATCGGAGGCGGCGTCGAGTAGCCGGCGGTCCATCCCTTCGAGAGCTACGTAGATCGGTAGGGTCGCGAACGGAAGAAAGCCGTAGGTGAGCCCGAGGATCACGGCGCCGGGGGTGTTCAGCATCTGGAGCGGCTCGGCGATGAGCCCCACGCGCAGCAAGAGTGCGTTGACCAGTCCGTCGGTCTGCAGCAGGGTCATCCAGGAGTAGGTCCGCACCAGGTACGAGGTCCAGAACGGGAGCATCAAAAGGATCAAGAGAAGCGCTCGGGTTCGGCTGCCCTGGCGCGCGATGGCGTAGGCGAGCGGGTAGCCGAGCAGAATCGCCAGCGCCGTGGAGGTGCCCGCATAAAGAAAAGAGCGACCCAGCGCGGGCAGATAGGCAGGATCGAGCGCTCTGCGGTAGTTCTCTAAACTCAAGCCTGGGAGGGTCTCGTACTCTGGACCCATGAGGTGGAAGCTCTGCCACAAGACGCTGGTCAAGGGGGCCAGGACCAACAGAAGATTCAACACGAGGAGCGGGCTCAAGAGGAGCCAGGGGCGCCAACGGCTCATCGCTTCACCTCTTCCCAGAGCCTGTCCCAAGCCTGCTCGTGAGCGCCTAGGTCCTCCTGGTGGGATAGGCGCTCGAGAACGCGGCTGGGGGGGTAGCCCAAGGAGTTGTCTAGGAGGGCGGCGTCCACCCACTGCCGGGCTTCGCTGATGGGGTTGGCGTAGCCGGTGGCGTTGGTGATCGCAGCGCACACCTCGGGTTTTTGGAAATAGTCGAGGAACAGGCGAGCGTTGTCCGGGTGGGGCGCTCCCTTCGGAATGCAGAGGCTGTCCACGAAGAGGAACGCACCCTCGTCCGGGATGGTGTACTCTATGTCGCTATTGGCCGCCTGGGCTTGGGCTACGTCGCCGCTCCAGCCCAGGGCCGCCCAGGTTTCTCCTCGGATCAGGTCGTCGGTGAAGTCGGAGGTGTATCTGCGGACCAGAGGGCGCTGTTCGAGCAGCTTTGCCTTAGCGCGGGTCAGTACCGTTGGGTCGGTGCTGTTGGGGTCCTCCCCGAGGGCGAACAGCGCAGCAGCGATGGCATCGCGCTTCTCGTCGAGGATGGTGATGCGGCCTTTGAGCCGAGGGTCCCAGAGCAGCTCCCAGCCGTGGGGCCCGCCGGGAACCCTCTTCCGGTTGTAGGCCACGCCCGTGGTGCCCCATAGATAGGGCATCGAGTAACGAAACCCGGGATCGTAAGGCGGATCGAGCAGGTGGGGGAGA
Source organism: uncultured Burkholderiales bacterium (assembly GCA_964505925.1). GTDB lineage: Bacteria > Vulcanimicrobiota > Xenobia > Xenobiales > JADMJV01 > JAEXNA01. Next base: position 758 of record CAZDLH010000334.1, on the reverse strand, counting down.
AACCGGCTAGAGTCGACGGGAGGCTGAAGCTCGCTCAGGAGATCCTGGCGGACCATTCGGCGCACCATATAGTCGGGGGCTACGACCAGATCGTAGCCGGTCACCCCGATCTTGAGCTTGGCGTACATCACGTCGGCCGAGGAGAACTCTTCGTAGTTGACCCTTATACCGGTGGCGGCTTCGAAGCCCGCGATGGTGTCGGGAGCGATGAAGTTGCTCCAGTTGTAGAAGTTGAGGATCGGTCGGGACGAGGAGCTGCAGCCCGCTGCGAAGGCGCAGGCCAACGACCCGAATAGGAAGGTCCGGCGGTTCATTCGGACTCCTCGGGAAGCAGGCTCCCCACGTGGGAAGGCCAGCCGACCTCGATGGGGCCGGTGGCCGGCGGAGGTCGATCGCACGAAGACTCCTCGAGCACGAGGATGGTCTCGTCGTCGAGCCGCACCCGGTGCCGTAGAACCGGACCGACGAAGGTGGTGTCCACCAGACACCCCGAGAGGCGGTTCTCCTCGTTGGTAGCCGGAGGGGCGTCCGCAGGGACCAGCCGCAGCGATTCCGGCCGGAGCATCCAGCAGTAGCGGCCGTCTTGGGTGGGCGGCTCTTCGCGGTGGAGGTGTTGGTCACGATGCTGAACGAGCCCCGCTCGGACGATGATCGGGAGGAAGTTGGCGCTACCGATGAACTCAGCGACGAAGCGGTTCACCGGCTGTCGGTACAGCTCTTCGGGGGGGCTGACCTGCTGGAGTCGCCCCCGGTCGAGG
>CAZDLH010000333.1:0-3776 GCA_964505925.1 uncultured Burkholderiales bacterium | reverse complement strand
CTCGAATCCGCTTTCCGTTCACTAAGAACAGGCTGGTAGCCGCCAAGATATAAGCGAATGCGGTGATCGCTTGGAACCATCGAGAGAGGACCTCTCCCAGCCCGTTCAACGGCACCACGTAGTACTGCACGATGAGCAGTAGACCACTCAGAAAAGTTATCAGCAGCGGTACTCGGCGCTTCACGGCGTGAACATCCCTTCCAGCGGCCCCACCAAAGTCACGTAGAGCGAGCCGAGAACCAGCGCCATCATCACGATCGCTTTCCCGACGTCTTGACCGCGCAGCGAGCCGACCTGCAGAGGGTCTCGGGACAGATAGGCGGAGGCCGCGAACAGCTCTTCCCCGATCAGCGTATAGTCGCAGGCCGCGACGAAGAACGGAAGCTGGCTAGGCTCGGCGGTACCGGCGATCTGGATCGCCCCGGTGGCGTGGCCGGTCTCGGCTAGGATCAGCGACTCGGCATAGAACTTACCCATATAGAAGTTGGCTGCGGGCTTCTCTCGCAACATGATCCCGTCCACCCCAGCGGTATAGCCGAACTGATCGTCGGAGATATACCGCACCGACTCGATCGAGAAGGCGTCGGGACGGCCAGCGATGGTGTAAGCGTCCTTGACCACCTCTTTAGCAGCGGAGAAGACCACCGCCCTCGAGGTGGTGGTCACGATGGGCGTGTCGTACTCGGCGGTCTTGCGGGCCACATGGCTCATGATCGACAGGGCCGCTAGGGTCTGAATATCGTCCACGTCGGCCAAGCCGGTCACGTACAGCACCGGCTTGCCCATCTCGGTGGCCCGCCCCACCGCTTCATCGAGCGCCTGCAGACCGGCGATCCTGCGGATGTACAGCTTGCGGCGACCGGCAGCATAGATGTAGTAGAGCAGCGCCATGCAGATCAGCGCGACACCGATGAGGTGCGGCCACCGACTGGAGAGAAAGAACGGGTTGAGGGCGATCTCGGCCAGTCGCTGACCGGTCTGGTAGTCGAGTCGCACCAAGGTGTCCCGAGGCCCCTGCGACATCTGCAAACCTAACGAGTCTCCCCAGTCGAGCATCAGCGGGTGAGAGTCATCGATCGGTAGCGCGGTAGAGTACCACAAAGGCTCCCCCGTGGTCGGAGAAAAAGCGATGAGCCTACCGTCCTCAGAAGTGAAATAGATCGGGCCGGCGGGGTCGGTCTTCGGCCAAAGCCGATCCGGTAGTCGCCCTTTCGCAGGGGAGGTCCCTCGCTCTGGAGCCCACTCCCAAAGGAGTGAAAGATCAGCATCCCTGCGCCCCTGGAGTAGGACCTGGGGGTAAGGGTATCTCAAGTCGAGGATCTGCTCTACCCCTGACCGTCTTTCGGGATCGCGCTGTAGAGCCAGCAGTATCACCTCTCCGAAGCGCTCCACCGGTCCCGCCAACTGGGTCCGAGGCCACTGCTGGACCTCGGTCCATTCTCCGTCCGAAGCCAGACCGAAGAGGGTCAAGTCCGAGACCGGAGCCTGCCGGGGCTGACCCGTCGACAGTTCGATGACGGCGCGTCCCGCCCGATCGAAGTCGTCTTCGGAGCGCCGCTCGGCGACCACCAACCAAGGCGCAGTAAGCGCGGAGCTCGGCTCGACTGCCGAAGCCAGCTCCCCCACTCCGAGGTCCTGTTCCGTGAAGCCGCCGCTACTCCACCGCCAAGCTTTCAGGCGTTCCGATCCCCGATACACAGCGCGGAGATCCCCTCGAAACAAAAAGATGTGAGGTGGGTCGAGGGCCTCGAGGGAGAAGCCCTCCGGGCGGAGAGTGCTCCTGACGGTAGCACCGGGGTCGATCCAGTGTAGGCGCTCGGCCCCTTCCACCAGGAACTGCCCTTGTCCCAGGGCCAGCGCCCCTCCGACGGGCCGTTCGGGCAGCAAGTTAGAGGCGTGTTCGAGCGCCCCTGCGGTCGGATGTAAGATGAGAAAGGACGCCTGATCTTCCGACCAAAGGAGAGCGGACCCCGGCCCGAAGACGACCCGCTCTAGACCGTCGGCCACCCCCTGAGGAAGCGCTTCGAGGGTCACTTCCAAGCCCTGTTCTAGGCGATACCACCGGCCGTCGGAGAGCACCAGGCCGTTCGCGTCATCGATGATGGCGAGATCCGCAGCTCCGGCGAGAGGTAGGGACTGAACCGCTGTATCCGTGACGGATAGAAGATACGGCTCCTGGGGGGCAGTGATGAGTGCGCTCTGGTTCCACAGATGGATCCGTGCCTCGGGAGAGGGGTGGAGCGCCACCACGGTCAGTCCGCCCTCCGGTTCCATAAAGGCGCGATAGATCCCCGACTCGGTCTGCAGAAGAAAACTCCGAGACCACCCTTGGGGGGTGATCAGGCCCTCCACCGACAGGCTGGACAGAGGTCTGGCTACCGCGCCGTCGCTATCGAGCTGGACCAACCTCTTCCCGAAGTTGAGAAACCGGTACTCCGAGCCTATAGCGGCCCCGGGCTCCATCGGTTGGGCGGAGGCGGGGTTCCCTCCATACGCACACTGTCCAACCAGACAAAGGGTAAAGAAAAGCAGCCGAATATGGAGCGAGCCTCCGAGCACCCGATCATGGTTCTGATCGAAAAAGAAGAATCCCTTTCAAGCTCGCTTAAAAAAAACTCAACTTTTGTTTCTGCTTAGCCGTTCTCTCCCCCGTCGAGAACCAAGAGCTGGCCCGTCATAAAGTCCGCCCCGGTGGCCAGAAAGGCCACGAGTTCTGCGACGTCTTGCCCTTGACAGAGCCTCTTTAAGGGGATGTCCGCTATCAGGCTCTTCTTTAGCTCGCGCTCGCCTTCGTTCATCCACTCTTCCTCTATCACTCCGCAAGCGATGGTATTGGCTCGGACGTACGGCGCCAAACGATGGGCGATCGCTTTAGTCAGGGCGTTGACGCCGGCACAAGACGCACCCATCGGTCCGAATCGACCGGTGATAACCAGAGTGCTGGTCACGTTTATGATCTTTCCGTAGTTGAGAGCCTCCATGAGCCGGGCTACCGCCCGGCAGACATGAAAAGAGGTCAAGACGTTCTTTTCGTACGCTTCCCTCCAGTGCTCATCGGTCAGTTCATTGAAGTCGGCGTTGGTCCAGTGGTAGATGTTATTCACCAAGACATCCACGTGTCCGAAAATATCTAAAGCCGCCGAGAGCATCTGCTCGACCGCCTCTTCCTGGCTTAGGTCGAAGGGCATCGCTAAAATCTTACCGGGATAGTCGTGCGACTGGATGTCCATGACCTCGTCTCCAGGCCCATTGATCAGAAGTGAAAATTCACAAGCTGCGAGAGCGTGTGCGATCTCGGGACCCGCGAGCCCGTTCCAATCGCTTATGAGTGCTACAGGAAAGTCCACGCCCACCGTTTCGACTTCCCGTGATCAAATCTTCCCCACCGGCCAGTTTCCGGGGAAATCCGCAACTGAAAGCCCTATGCGCGGTTTCGATCTCTTACAAAGGAATCGCTTTCGAGGTAGGGAACCTCTGTGTGAGACTCTCGATCAGGGTTCGCCTGCAAGATGGAGAATCCCTAAATGAGACTCTCTATCGAGAGTCGTCGAGCGAGGAAGGAAGCAGCTGCATGGGTATGCGACGTATGAAGGTTGACAAACTAGGGATAGACCTTCTTACTCACGATCCAGTTGTGATCCTCAAGGATATCGAGGGCAAGCGTCACCTGCCGATCCTGATAGGACCTTTCGAGGCCACCGCGATCGCTTTGGCCCTGGAAGGCACGCAGGTCCCCCGGCCCTTATGCCGCAGCACCAGCCCTTCGAGGGCGAGCA
>CAZDLH010000332.1:0-3782 GCA_964505925.1 uncultured Burkholderiales bacterium | reverse complement strand
ATCTTAAGCGACGTCACATTACCCAGAATGGAGTGCAACTTGCAGTTCCCTGATTTTTTTAGAGTAGCGACCAACTACGATCCGTTCCCCTACCAACTCCGTCTTTCAGAAGCAGACCTAAGCCACTGTGCGCTCTCAGCCCCAACCGGTGCAGGTAAAACGGCGGCGGCAGTTCTGGCCTGGCTGTGGCAGCGCCGGATTCGACCGGAACTCACCCCGACTCGCCTCATCGTGTGCGAACCCCAGCGCACCTTGGTGGAGCAGGTCTATAACGAGATCTTCAAGTGGCTTGAGAACCTCGGCCTGGCCTTACCCCATCGCGATGGAGTGGCGGAGGTCGAACGCTCGAAAGTTACGCTACACGCACTCCAGGGCGGGTATCTCGACGCGGCTTGGGAGCTCTATCCTGAGCAGCCCGCCATCATCGTGGGAACACAAGACCAACTTCTCTCAAGAGCACTCAATCGAGGCTACGCCATGAGTCGTTATCGGTGGCCAGTCCACTTTGGTTTTTTCCATAATGATGTTCAGTGGGTCTTTGACGAAGTTCAACTGATGGGACCAGGATTGGTGACTTCCGCACAACTGCACGGACTGAGAGAAAAGCTTGGATACTTCGGTAAAGCCCAGACTCTCTGGATGTCGGCCACACTCGACGAAGAATGGCTAAACACGGTCGATCACGAGATTGCTGATGGTAGGTTCAAGCACTACATTTTCAGCGAAGCAGACCGAGCCCACGCGGACATGGCAGTCCGCCTCAATGCGAACAAGCCCCTGTCTTTATTGCCCGTGTCCCTCGCGAACACAACAAGAAGTGAGACCGCGGCCTACATTGAAGAGTTCGCTCAACAGATCAATGAATACCATCAGCCGCACTACTACACCCTCGTGGTCGTCAATACAGTCGATCGAGCAAAAGCACTCTATCGTACGCTTAAGAAATTGCGCAAGGGCAACGAGATCCACCTGATCCATTCCCGTTTCCGGCCTCGGGATAGAGCTGAGGCACTATCGCGGGTGCTAGACGACTCGTCTGGAAAGATCGTCATCTCTACCCAGGTGGTTGAAGCGGGTGTCGATATCTCATCGGACCTTCTTTTTACCGAACTCGCCCCGCGGTCTTCTCTCATCCAACGCTTCGGTCGATGTAACCGAAGAGGCTTAAAGAAAGAGCCTCACGTCTACTGGACGGTTCTCTCTGGCAATGCCTCAGCCCCTTATCCAGAAAAGGACCTCGAGACAGCTAGAGAATGGCTCTTGGGTCTCGATACCGCTGAACCGGCCAAGTTTCTTTCCCCCTTCCAGGAGTCGCTTCCCATCTACGATACTCTCAGGCGAAGAGATCTGTTCGAGATTTTCGATACGTCTCCCGATCTCGGTGGACTTTACATCGACATCGGTCGTTTCATTCGAGACGGTGAGAATAGGGATGCCTTCGTGTTTTGGCGCAGTTGGTCCGGTGCTCGACCTGACTCCAACGGGCCCGTTGCTGCACCCACCACCGATGAGCTCTGCCAAGTTAAGCTCTCCGATCTAGCACACCTCCTAAAGACTCGTCCCAAGGAGATCTGGGTCCTGGACCACCTCGATAAGAAAAAAGACGGTTGGCGGCTCGCTCGTCGGCCCGATCTCGCGCCCGGTCGAACTTTTCTTCTATCAGCGCAAGTCGGCCACTATTCAGAAGAGCTCGGCTGGGATGTTTCTGTTAAGTCCGCTGTTTCGGACCTCAGTAGCTACACCGCCCAGACTGTACGGTTTCCAAGCTTCTCAGACGATGCGCGCTCGATATCTGAAGAGTTCCAGCATTATATCAGCCTTGAAGCCCATACGTTGAACGTCTGCAGAGCGCTCGACTCCCTAATTGATTCATTCTCCGTCGACCAGCTTCCCAACTCGTACCGTGAAGCCTTAAGGTCCGCTGCCCTTTGGCATGATGTGGGGAAAGCTCATCCCGTGTTTCAGTCTACAATGAGTCACGGAAACGCTGACCTCCAAGAAGGAGTTCTTTGGGCCAAACGTATCGGTGTCGCCTATCATCAAAGAAAAGGGTTCCGCCATGAATTCGCGAGCGCTCTAGTCGCCCTAACACATAATATAGAGCCTCTCGTGACCTACATAATAGCTAGTCACCATGGGAAGGCCCGAGTATCCATTCGGCCCCTCCCCTTCGAGGAAGAGGGAGCGGTTCTAGGCATCAAGTCTGGCGATCAGATGCCCTCAATTGCGGTCGATTCCTTAAAGCTCCCCGAATGCACACTAGACCTAGAAACGCTGAATCTCGGAGAGGGCTCTTGGCAAGATCGAAGCCTGAGACTTCTGAAGCAGCTTGGACCGTTCCGTCTCAGCTTTCTCGAAGCACTTTTGAGAGCTGCAGACGTTCGCGCTAGCATTCTTGAAAAGAGGACCAAATAGTGCCCACTTACGATCTCCGTGGTTTACGACCCACACCTTTGGCATCTTATCTCTCTGCCTTGGGAGTCATCAGGCTACTTACAGAACAAGGGAAAGACCCCACAGCCACTTGTTTCTGGAAAGAGGACCGCTTCCATCTAAAGACGGCGTTATCGCGAGACGAACTCCTGGAGTTCTTCCTACACGAATACGCTCCAACCCCTCTAATCAGCCCTTGGAATGGAGGAAGTGGTTTTTATGAGAAGGACAGCAAGGAGGGTCCTGAGGCGCTCCTCACATCTGAGCATCCGCGCTTTCGTCCCTACCGCGACACTCTAAAAGAAGTTAGTGCTCTACTCGAGGAGTACGGTATCACCGAGAAGCCGACAGAGAAAGGCAAAACAGATCTACTCAAGCTACTTCGAGGTCGCCTCGACGACCGCAGTGTGCAGTGGCTCGATGCGGTGGTGGCACTCGGCGAAACCGATACGGACGGAAAGACCCGAGCTCGATATGCACCGCTTCTCGGAACTGGAGGCAATGACGGTCGCCTCGAGTTCAGTAACAATTTTATGAAGCGGCTCGCCGAACTCTTCCTCGACCCAAAGCGAAAAGATTCTATCACTGCCGACCTACTGAGTAGCCTACTCTTCGATAATGCGGTCGGCAATCTTACGAAAAGCCCCGTCGGCCAGTTCGATCCAGGATCTGCGGGTGGAGTAAATCTCACCGTTGGATTCAGCACTCCTGCCATTATAAACCCTTGGACCTACATTCTTATGGTGGAGGGCTCTCTTACCCTGACTACCGCAGCGGTAGGTCGATACCAGAGTCAATATCGAACGGGTAGCGCATTCCCTTTCACAGTCACCCATCTTGGAGCAGGAGACGGGAAGCTCGCAACGGCTGAAGACAATCGAAGTGAGATATGGCTCCCGCTCTGGAATCGTCCGACACGTTTCACAGAACTCCAGCACCTTTTCGCCGAGGGTCGCTGCCAATGCGGACGGAAACAAGCCGAAAATCCGGTCGAGTTTTCTATCGGGTTAGCCACCCACGGGGTAACCAGGGGGCTCTCAGGGTTTACAAGGTACGGTTTTCTACAAAGAAACGGAAAGAGCTACTTCGCGACACCTCTAGGTCGTTATCCGGTAGGACAGCGCGATGCCGTGGGCCTCATCCGAGAGCTGGAAGTCTGGTTCTCGAGGTACCGCTTCACAATCAGAAGTCACTCAACAGCAGCTGCTCGAATAATGAGGCAGTACGACGACGCCGTACTCAGATATATGAAAACGGGCAAGCAAGGGCTGCTTGCAGTTCTCCTCGAGAAGTTGGGTTCTCTCAGCCGCTTCGTAGGTTGGACCCCAAAACTCCAAGAGCAGCTCCGA
>CAZDLH010000331.1:0-3784 GCA_964505925.1 uncultured Burkholderiales bacterium | reverse complement strand
CGTACCTCCCGCTCTTCAACGTGCACGCGGTCTTCGTACCCTCCAACGAGTCCGGCCTGACCGACCTGGAGCGCAAGGACACGGCCCTCGGGCTCTACCGCTCGCCCCAGGGCTCCAAGCGCGGAGTCATGCCCGGCAACCGCCGCGCCATCGAGCAGGCTGTATCGCTGGCCCCGGACACCGACTACCCGATCTTGGTGGCCAACGACGATTTCTACGGCGGGCTCGGCGGCCGCTACGCCATCACCACCCGCTCCCACAACAGCGGTACCATGGTGCTGCGCCACGAACTAGGCCACAACTTCGGTAACGTGGGTGAAGAGTACGACGGCGGCCACGTCTACAGCGGGGCCAACCACAGCAGTTCGGCGCGGCTACCTTGGACCCACTGGACCGACGGCGACGGCCAGCTGCACGAGGCCAAAGCTCTAGCCACCGGCTACCCGTGGAAAAATCTGAGCGAAGGCCCGGTCGAGATGGGCTTCCAGGTGCCGAAGGGCGACGCCCGGGGCCCTATGCAGGTGGGCATCGACATCTCGTCGGTGGGCTGGGACGGCCCCCGAGACGTGGAGATCCTGATCGACGGCGAACCCCAGGAGTACGAAGGAGTCTTCACCGAAGACCGCAGCTTTTTTCGCCTCAAAGAGACCGCCTCGCTGACGCCGGGCAAACACCGGGTGGCCATCCGCGAGAAGATCGCCGACGGCAACAACGTGGTGGCCGCGGTGCGCATCAACGCCTATCCGGCCGACTACGACTTCACCCCCGATAAAGTGGGCGGCTTCCCCACCTTCGATCACCGGGGGCGCCATGTCGGCTACCGCCCCACCCACGAGTCCTGCCTGATGCGAAATATGCGCGAGACCAAGTTCTGCTCGGTGGATCAAGAGAACATGTGGCATCAGTTCCTCAACCGAGTGGAGCTGGTCGACGCGGTGAAAGTGGAGCCCACCGAGCGCGCTAACGGCCAAAGCGCCCGCGCGGTAAGCGTAGAGACCCCGGACCTAGAGGGCCTCGACATCCGCTGGTACCGCGTCGAGACCGACTCCCGGGGTCGGCCCCGAGAGGTGGAGCTCGACGAGCTGCAAGGGCAGAAGAGCTGGAACGCCGACGACGCAGAAAGCGGCGACTACCGAGTGGAGGTTCGCTTCACCACCGACGAAGTGCGCCGCTACAGCGAGCGCTTCCGCACCCGGAAGTCCTTCGAACTGTAAGGCTCAGCTCTAGCGCTCTTGGAGCTTGAGGGAGTCGATCACCTGACGCATCTCCCGGCCGCGCTTGTCCCCGACCCCGTCGGGACACGAGAGCGCTAGAACTAGCAGCTTCCCGTCGAGCGAGGTTCCCCACATCTCGTCGCGCTCGGGGCTCTCCTCATCGTCGAGACGGTAGACCAGTTGGAACCAGTCCTTCTGGTCCACCTTCACCATGCGGTTCTGCAGCCATTCCAGGCCAGGTCGATCGTCGAGCCCAGCGCTCAGGCTCTGGCGGATGGCGTCCACCTCGTCCGGCCCCAGCTCGGCTTCGGTCCAAGTGACGGAGAGCTTGGTCTTTTGAGTAGGGCTCACGAAGACCGCCTGGGGGCGAAAGGCGCCTCGACCGAAAGCCGAGTCGATCTCCTCGTCTGTGAGCGAGGTGAACTCCGCCGGGGCTTCGAGCTGAAGTCGTCCGTCGAAAAGGGAAGCCGACTCAGCCAGAGCCGTCGAGTGCAGCCCGAAAACCAGGGCCAAGAGTAAGCAGATCCGTCTCATCTGGACAAGATTGGCTCAGCCTCAGGGAAATTCCTGGCGGCCCGCTTCGCCCCATCGCCCCCTCGGACCATCCGAGCGACCGGCCGCTCGAGCGAGGCTCTAGGAGCGCTCAGCGGAGGCGGCTTTGTCCATAGATTTGGCCACCGCGTTCCATCCCTGGCGCGCCCCGGAGGCCCCGCCCACGATGACGCTCGAGATCAGGTCGCGGCGCTTATTGGCGATCTCGTGGCCTAGGTCGGAGGCGCCGCTTCGCGTGCGCTCTAAACTCTCGGCCACCCCTTCGGCGAGCCCCTTTCGATGGTGCCCGGGGACGATACCGCTCACGGCACCGACCGCGCCGCCGACGGCAGATCCCACCGGCCCTCCCATCATAAAGCCAGCGGCCGCTCCGAGCACTGCGTTAGCGCCGATGAGGGCCGTCAACCGCTTCCCTCGGCTCACTGGTGCGGTCGTCTCTTCGAGGGAGTCCAAGACGCCCAAAGCCACGCCTGGAGGAGCCGCCAGAGCCGCGCCCATCGCCGCGGCGAGCTTCACACCGGCTCCCTTCCACCCCTTGGCCTCGACGGACCTGAACTCGCGGACCTCGCGAGGGATCTGTCCGAAGCCCTCGAGCGTCCCCGAAGCGGCCGCGCGACCCTCCATATAGGCCGTGCGGGCTCCGTTCTTAGCGTTGGTCACCGACCCGGCCGCTGCGCCCCGGACGGCTCCGCCCGCGGCGCTATGCTCGGAGGTGACCTTCGAATCCACGGCTTCGGCCAGAAGGGTTCCCATCTCTTCAGCGGAGCCTCCCTTAACGAACAGGTAGAGGCCCACCGACGACTGCCCGAGCTCCTTCACTCCGCTGAGCGCCGCCCCCGCCGGGCCGAGCAGACCGTAGCCGAGGAGCGCACCCTTGAGCACCCCCTGGATCCCTTCTGCGGCCAAGAGCGCCGGCGTGATCGGCTTCGCCTCGGGGCGATAGTCGGCATCGGTGGCCTTCCGGTACCCGGTGTACCCCCCGATAGCCGCCCCGGAGATCACCGCGGTGGGGATGCGACCCAACGCTGAGACCGCCCCGCCCGCCTTCTCGAAGAGATCGCGAGGCAGCGACGGCTCGTGCTCACGCCCGCCGTGGTACGCCTTCTTCTGAGGTACGTCCGGGGGGGGCGCCGAAGCGACTCGAGCCGTCTGCCTAGGGGTGATCTCCATCGCTTGAATCTAGTCTACGTCCCTTACTCGAGCCTGAAACCATGGTCACAGCGCCCGGATCTTCTCCACCGTGACCATGGTTTCGCTCCCCTCGACGCTCGGCTCCGATGCCCCTTCGACTTCGACGCGCTTGCCGACGAACTTGTTGAGATCTGGACCTTTCCCATCGCTCTGCAAGAGGGCCACCAGATCGTCGTTCTCATCCACGAGTTGATGACTGCCCTGCATAAAGATCGAGATCCCTAGTTCGAGAAGCTTCCCTTCAAACTTAGCCATATCGCACCGTCCTTTCGATTTCTGAGCCGAAGTTCGGTACCGGCAAAGCTCTCGCCTTTCCAGGACCTCCCTTTTCCGGACCTCCCCTTTTCTCAGAGGGGCTCGGTTCTAAACCCGACATATCGTGAGCCGGGCGGTCCCAGCTCCCGGGCGCTCAGCTAGGCGCATCGACCTCTTCGTTCACCAAAAAGATGGGCGTCGAGGGCTGGTGAATGATGGCCTTGGCCAGGCTCTTACCGAAGAGCTTGTCCAAGAAACCTTTCTCGGTCAGAGTGAGAACGAGTAGGTCCACGTCGGCCTCGGCCGAGACTCGATCGACGAGTTCGACCGACTCTCGCCCCTGAGCGACCTCCCACTCCACCCGCTCGGACCCCAACACCTGTCGCAGCTTGTCCACCCAGTCCGACAGCCGCTGTTCGGCCTGTTCGAGACCCTTGGAGCCGTCGTGGATGTGAACGAAGCGGTAGTTCCCCTCGGCCCCAAGAAGATGCTGAAGGGCGCGCGCGGCGACCAGATCGTTAGGGTGGTGGTCGGTGAAAAAGGCGATCTGATTCACACTGAAGCTCTCGGTT
>CAZDLH010000330.1:0-3795 GCA_964505925.1 uncultured Burkholderiales bacterium | reverse complement strand
TCTTTCATCAGCGCACGCCCGGGGAGACCCGGGCCACTACGCTTAAGCTTTGGGAACCGGCTTCATCGTGAGAGCGAGAATGCAGATGAAGGCACCCGCTAAAAAGAGCGGTACGGTGATCCCGGGGTGGAATGTCAGATAGGTCAGTTCGGCGGTCAGTCCACTCGTGATAGCGAGAAGCATCAGGCATGCCGAGATCAGCATCAGCCCAACACCGACGATCAGGCACTCTACTTTGAGTGCGGGGATAAACTCTTTGATGTATTCGCTTAGAACGTTAACTGTGTTACCCATGGCGCTGTCTGCTTTCCTAGCCCTCCCAAGAACTCCTTTCGGAGAAAGGCTCCTTTTTCGATCCCGCGTTCACCGGGTGAGACCCCGAGGAGAAGGACTCCGACGGCCTCTCTTGCAAGCCGTCCTCCTCTTAGGTCATCTAGACCGATATCCACCGCTACCCCCAAAGAGAAATGGAGCCGTCCCCCGTGCCCTTACCCAAGATAGGTCCGCTCATCCTGGCCCTCCTGGTCACCGTCTCCCTCACTGCTACGGTTGCCGCCGGTGAAGGGACGGCTACCGAAACCCAGCCTTCAGCTCAGCGGACCGTCCTGTGGTTGAGTGTCGACGGCTTTAGACCGGACTACATCCATCCCGATCGAACCCCTTACCTGAACCGATGGAGGGACTCCGAAGTCTCGAGCGACCGGATGCAGACCGTCGTCCCCTCCCTCACCTTCCCCAGTCACGTCTCCCAAGCGACGGGAGTGACCGTAGAAAAGCACGGGATCCCGGCCAACGCGTTCTGGGATCCCGAGATGGCGAAGGTGCTCTACAGCCCCGGGGATCCGAGGCTGCTCGAAGCTGAGCCGATCTGGCTCACCGCGGCCCGCCAAGGGATAGCGGTCTTAGTGCACGACTGGCCCCTATCCCACGCCCAGCGTCACGAACCGAAAGCGCGATACTTCGGGGATAGATACCGTAAGGAGATGTCCGATGAGGACAGACTCGAACTTCTCCTGGAGACGTGGGATGCCGACTCCATGCACCCCCACCTCCAACTGGTCATGGGCTATATCGAAGGGACGGACGTGCTGGGGCATCGATACGGACCGGACTCGCCTAAAGTCCTCGAGCGGGCGACCTGGGTGGATCAGGCCCTCGAAGAGACCGTCGGTAGAGCTCGGGAGATCTGGGCTCGAACCGCCGGCCCGACCGACGAAATGTACGTGATGGTGACGTCGGACCACGGCATGGAGCGAGTCCACACCGGTGTTCATCCAGAGAAGCTCTTCGGACTGTCCGAGCGCTCCGTACGGCTGGTCACAAGCGGAAACGTGGCCAACTACTTCATGCCTGGGGCCGACGAAGAAGAGATCAACGCCGAAGTCCTACGCTTGAGCGCCTACCCTTTTCTGCACGTCTACCGATGGGGAGAGACCCCCGTTGAATGGGGCTACCGACATCCTAAAAGGGTGGGCGATATCGTCGTCTTCCTCAGGCCGGGCTACACCTTCTATCGGTCGGGAGACGAACTCTTGATCCGAGCTCAAGGGGACGACTTCGACCTTCTAGGGATGCACGGCTACCTGCCGGAAGACAGCAGCGCTATGAGCGGACTACTCCTGGTGCGTCGCTTCCCCGAACCTCTCCCCCACCGGAACCTAGGGCTCATCTCCTCGCTCAGCCTCCACAGCACAGTGGCTCGCCTCCTAGGGATAGCAGCTGCACCCGACGCGCTTACGAGCCCTCTGGAGCTCGAGCGCTGAGCGCCCACTGAAAACTCGGGTGCTCGAGGCCGGGCGAACCCGCCGTCCCGAGACACCGGGGAGCGAAGGCCCGACCCCGAATGGGTTTCGGGGTTTCACCAATATAGTTAATGAGAAGACTTTCACACAAACAACCCCTTCCGTGTGAAGTGGTCGATGGGGCGTCTACCACCCTAAAGAGGGGCAACGTAGCGGAAAGTAAGGTTGTACCGATAGGGTCCGGTCAGCGGATGCTCCCCCCGGCGAACCGCACCCACCCCATGGAAGTTGAGACGGGAGGCACCGCCGAACACCACCACATCGCCGTGGGTGAGCGGGATCCTCTGCCTCTTTTCGGCTCGAGAGAGGCCCCCGAACAGAAAATTCACGTCCAGACCCAAACTCACCGACACGATGGGCTGCTCGAAATCCCCCTCGTCCTTGTCTTGATGAAGGCCCATTTTCAGCCCGGGAGCGTAGCGGTTGATGAGGCAGGCGTTGGGAAGAAAACCCTCATAACCGGCAGCCTGAGCCGCCTCCTGGGCGAGAGTCAGAAAGACCGCCGGCATCGGTGGCCAAGGGCGACCGGAGTCCGGGTCCAGCTCCGCGTAGCGATAGCCCGATCGGTCCGACCACCAACCTAGGTTCCCGCAGTTCGTCATCGCAGCGGAGATGGAGTAACCACGGGTCGTGCTCATATTCCGAAAAGGGGCTCGTTCGGACACCGCCAAGATCCCGCGATACAGGTCTCGATCCCGTGCGCCTACGAACCCCTCTAGGAGGGCTGCTCCGTCAGCGAACTGTTGGGGAGTGACGGAGAGCTCCTCGCTCAAAGCTGATACGCTTCCCACCCGTTCGGTGAGAGCAGCGTCCTCTGACCGGAGCTGTCCTGCAGAAACAGTCGAACGGTCTCCCCCTCGACTAGAACCCTGTTTTGCCCTTGCGGTCCTGCCCAGCCGCTGGGTCGCGAAGCTGTCTGATGAAAGCGCACATCGAAGCGCTCGGGTTTGTCAGCCGCCGCTCCCTTATCCCAGCGGAGGGGTTCTACGGTTGCCGTATAGACCCGATCGAAGCCCCCGTTCACGGAACGCTTCTCTACTTTGACCTCGAGGACCCGAGCGACGACTACCTCGTGAGCGCGCTCGAAGCGCGCCTCCTCCGAGAGCGGCGGGAGCGCCGCCAGCGCGGGAAGTGCGAGACCGATGAGAACAATGAGTGAAAGTAATCTCTTCATGCCCCGATCTTCTGACTGGATGGCGAGACACCATTTCGAACAAATGTTCTCTCTTCGTGGAGACCGCCGGTTCGGGGTCCTCCTCGCTCCAACTGACGACCGATCTCTTGCATGCGCCGATAGACGGCATCGATCACTTCGTCGGGAGTCGAAGTGCCCGCCGTGAGGCCGACTAGTCTAAGATCGCGAAACCAAGCAGCATCGAGGTCTTCCGGTCCCTGTACGTGAACCCAGGGAAGCCCCCGTTCCCTCGCCCGCAGACCCAGCTGCCTGGTGTTGTTCGAATTCTCTCCCCCAACCACAACAAGGGCGTGAACCCGACTTAGGAGATCTTCGATCGCTTCTTGTCTGTCCCGGGTGGGTCGACAGACCGTATCGATCAGCTCCACCTCGCTGCTTCGGTTGTGAGCTTCTACGGCCCGATGGAACTCCTGGACCTGGACCGGCGGCATCGTGGTCTGGTTCACGACGGCGATCTTCTCCTCGGGCCAAGTCTTCACTTGCGAAACCTTCTCGACGACGACGTAGCGTTCGAGGTCCCCGACGAGCCCTTCCACCTCGACGTGTCCAGCGCGGCCTAACACAACCATGAAGTAACCTCTCTTCTGGTAATGAAGCGCGGCCTTATGCACACGTCGAACGAGGGGACAGGTGGTGTCGATCACGGTTTTCCCAGCAGCTCGAAGTCCGTTGCGCAGCCGGTCGCTAACACCGTGGGCGGTGATGAGAATCTGCTCTCTCAAGGGGGCTCCCCCGCGTTCGGCTTCGGTGTGCTGCTCGAAGCCCAGCCCTTTCAGCTCTTCTTGAACCTGCGGATTG
>CAZDLH010000329.1:0-3799 GCA_964505925.1 uncultured Burkholderiales bacterium | reverse complement strand
CCACACCGAGCTCCGTCACTTCGCCACCCGGCCGGCTCGCTTACGGGGACTGCGTGCCGGTGCGCCGTCCACACTCCCGCTTCCAGCTCGCCTTCGGTACGAGCAGGCCAGCGTTCTAGCGGTGCGCCATCTCGAAGAGTTCGAAGCCGACGCGTGGGCCGCAGCCCAGAGCGGGGTCGATTCCGGACAGCGAGCGCTAGAGCAGCTCGAGCGGGCCAGCCACCAACGGGCACCGGGCTCGCTGCAGCGGCCGACCCACCCTCCGTACGCCGCCCGGCGGGACTATCTCGCCACCGGGGACCCCCCGGATCCGCGAACCTACCTGGCCGGTCTGCTCGGGTGAGGCCGCACCTACAGCACTCACGGCTTTAGCCGGTCCTTGAAGACCTTACGAAACTTCTCGACTTTCGGGGCTACCACAAACTGACAGTAGCCGGCGCCCGGGTTCTTGGCGAAGTAGTCCTGGTGGTACTCCTCAGCAGTGTAGAACGTTGAAGCGGCGGTCACCTCGGTCACGATCGGATCGTCGTAGGCCCCTTCGGCCTCGAGGGCCGCGATCACCTCGCTAGCGATGCGGGCCTGCTCATCGTCGACGGTGAAGATGCCGCTGCGGTACTGGGTCCCCACATCGTTGCCTTGGCGATTCAAAGTGGTGGGGTTGTGGGTCCGAAAATGGACCTCTAGGAGCTCTTCGAAGGTCACGATCTGGGGGTCGAACCGGATCTCGACCGCCTCAGCGTGACCGGTGGAGCCGGTGGAGACCGCTTCGTAGGTGGGATCTTCTACCTGGCCACCGATGTAGCCCGAAACCACTCGCTGCACCCCCTGTAGCTCCTTGAAGACAGCCTCGGTACACCAGAAGCAGCCCCCCGCGAGAATGGCTCGTTTTAGGTCGGTCTGTGAACTCACTTCGTTCTCCTCTTCTTGTATGGACTCGGGCGCCGGCGCCGGGGCCGAAGCTGGGACCTGGCGCTGAAGTAAGAGCAGAGCTCCGACCATCAACGCCAAAACGATGAGTGCGGCCTTCTTCATAGTCTACCATCCTCGCTCTTGAGATCTCATCCGGTCCATCATCCGTTCTGTCTTCTTCCTAACCCGAAAGACTCCCAAACGATTCAAAGAGGAGACCGGTGAGGAAAACGAAACCGATTGCCCTATGTCCGATTCCAGCTTCTCCCACGCCGACCCACTACTGCAGAGAGCTTTCCCTCTACTGGATCAGTTCCGCGACCAGGCGGCGCCCACCCTATGGCTTAAGCCGCCGTCCGGCTGTCTTTTCCCCCCCGGCACAAACAGGATCGACGATCGCTACTGGCACCCTTGGTATCCGGAGCACGAGCGCTTATCCCAGGAAGGCTGGAAGCCCGCCGAGCCAGGCGAGCTCGAACGGCAGTGGGCGCAGCTCGCCCTCTTCGGTGGTAAGCAGAAAGAGGAGAACCGCACTCTGGTGCGAGCCGCTCTGGCCCGCTGCCCCCCCCAAGGGCAACTTCTGTTCATCGTCCCCAACGACTACGGCTCTCGCTCCTACGGCAAACTCTTAGCGGGGTTGGGCGAAGTTCGGGCCGAAGAGATCGGCCGGCGGTCCCGGCTGTTCGTGTTGGCCCCCAAGGAGCAGGCCTCGCCGGAGGAGCATCCCCTGGTGCCCGTACTCCAGAACTCCGAGGGCTACTGGAGCACCCCTGGTCTATTCAGCTGGAAGGCAGCCGACCGAGGCTCGGCCCTGCTGGCCCAGATCCTCGGGGAGCAGAAGCTGCGAGGGCCGGTGGCCGACCTCGGGAGCGGATGGGGCTACCTGGCGACCCGACTCCCCGCCGACCTGCCGATCACGCTGTTCGAAGCCGATCAGCGGGGCCACACCGCGGCCCAGAAGAACCTTCCAGACCGCTCGGTGGCGTACCGTTGGTGCGACCTGACCGAGCCGAACCTGCTTCCGAAGGGGGAGACGCACCGCTACGCTACGGTCATCACCAATCCGCCCTTCCACACCTCTCGGCAAAGCGAACCGGTTCTAGGGGCGGCCTTCACAGCCACCGCCCACCGCCTGCTGAAGCGCAACGGTCAGCTCTTTCTGGTGGGGAATTCGCACCTGCCGTACCGGGCGGTGTTAGAAGCGATCTACTCTAAAGTGGAACCGCTGGTCTCCGAGGGCGGGTTCAACGTATTCAGGGCTCGAGTATGAGCCGGTCCCGCCTAGATAAGCTCCTCTCAAACCTGGGCTACGGCAGCCGCAAAGAGGTCGCGAGTTGGCTCAAAGCAGGCCGTCTCACCGACTCGCAGGGCACTCGGATAAAGAGCGTTTCCGAGAAGGTACTGGCCGACGAAGTGATGCTCGACGGGGCGCCCTTAGACCCCGCGGCCCTCTATCTGATCCTCCACAAGCCGAAAGACCACACCTGCAGCCACCGGGACCGACCGCCGCTGGTCTTCGACCTGTTTCCGACCCGCTTCGGTTTCCGAAAGCCCGCGCTGTCCACAGTAGGGAGGCTCGACCGCGACACCACCGGGACTCTGCTCTTGACCGACGACGGCCCCTTGCTCCACCGGCTGACCTCGCCCCGCTACAAGCGGCCTAAAGTGTACCGAGCCCGGCTCCTCGAGCCGATCACCGACGAGGCCCTCGAGCGGTTGGCCCAGGGGGGGTGGTATCTGCCCGACGACCCTAAACCGCTGGCCCCCGCGCCCAGCCGTCGCCTGGACACCTACGAGCTGGAGATCACCTTGACCGAAGGGCGATATCACCAGGTGAAGCGGATGCTAGAAGCGGTGGGCAATCGGGTTGTCGACCTGCACCGGACCCACTTCGCTGGACTGTCGGCCGACGACCTCCAGCCGGGGCAGTGGCGGGAGTTGACCCTCGCAGAGCGCCGGTTCCTAGATGCAGGGGGGACCGGCGAGACCGAGGAAATCCTCCCCTAAGACCCGAGGAGGCCAAGCGCGTGCGACGAGACCTGCAGGAGACGGAGCTAGCGCTCGCCCTTTTCCACGAACAGCAGCGCCAGCGAGCCGAGCTCGCCCGCACCGAAGCGGCCCGCTGGCTCGCCATCGGCGCCGCGGTGACCTCGGTGATGCTCTTTTTGCTCTGGCAGTGGCGGCTGCTACCCGGACCGTGGCAGTGGTTCGCCACCGCCCAACGTCCCGCGGAGCTGCTCTGGATCCCGCTACTGTTCGCCTTGGGCGGCTACTGGGCGCGCTGGAATCGCCCCCCTTCTCTGCGGCGAGCCGCTTGGCGACTCGACCGCTCCCACCGTAGCTCGGAGACGGTCCTGACGGCCGCCGACTGGCTGCTGAGCGACGCTCCGCGGAGCGCGAATTCAGCACGGGTTCTCGAGCGCGCCCTGGAGGCCTTGCGCACCGGGCCCCAGCCCGAAGATAAGCCCGGGAAACGGCTCCGAGCCCAGCGGATGAGAGCGCTATCGAGCCTAGTGACCCTGCTTGTCCCGGCGGCGCTCTTAGGGCTCTTCTGGCTCCAAGATAAGCCCGAGGTTGGCGACACCCACTTCTCTAGCCGAACCGAAATAGAGCGGCTGGAGACCCTGCTGGAGGAGCAGCTCGACCCAGTGCAGCTCGAAGCCGAGGGGCGCGAGCGTCTCCGGCAGCTGCTGGAGACGCTCGAAGACGGCTCGAGCCCCACTGACCCGACCGAGCTGGAGACGCTTCTGCTCGAAGCCGAAAAGGCCCACGCCAAAGAGCGAGCCCTACGGGACCTTCTCGAGTCGTTGGCCGAAAGGGCCGGCCGGGGCGAAGCGTTAGGCGATAGCGAGAGAAATGCCCTGGATACGGCCGCCTCCGCCGCCCCGGA
>CAZDLH010000328.1:0-3801 GCA_964505925.1 uncultured Burkholderiales bacterium | reverse complement strand
TCGAACTCAATCTAGAGCAGCTGCGCGAGGTCGCCTCCGCACTAACGGAGCGCCTCTCGGAGGGGCTCGAGAACGAGGGTCGACAGCTGGCCTGCCTACCTACCTACCTGCCCCTGCCCAGCGGGCAGCAGAGCGGGGTCGCACTGGTGATCGACACCGGAGGGACCAACACCCGGGCGGCCCGGGTGGCCCTCTCCCCCCGGGACGGCGAGATCACCGACGGGCCCCTCTCCCGCCGGATCCCCGACGGGCGGGACGGTGAGCCCCTGGACGGCTCGGTCTTCTTCGAGGCCCAAGCCAAGATGGCCCAGGGCCTGGAGCTTTCCGACGTCCACCTGCCGCTGGGTTACTGCTTCTCGTATCCCGCGCCCAACACCGCCGACGGCGATGCCGTTCTGCTGCGCTGGACCAAAGGGCTCCAGATCGACGGAGTGGTGGGCGAGAGGGTCGGGGCACTGATGCGCTCGGCCTTGACCGGTGTCGGCTTCGAGATCGGTTCGACCACGGTGCTCAACGACACCGTGGCCTCGCTTTTAGGTGGAGTGCACCTGTACGCCGAACCCCGCTTCGGCACCAACTATATCGGGCTGATCTTGGGTACCGGCACGAACATGGCCGGAGTGTTTCCGTCCACCCAGCTGTCCAAAGTGAGCCCCGACGCCTTCGCCGAGGGGGAGCCGATGGTGGTGAACCTAGAGTCCGGCAACTTCCACCCGCCCCACCTGAGCGAGTACGATGAAGAGGTCGATCGCCGGAGCAACAACCCCGGCCAGCAGCGGATCGAGAAGGCCTGCTCCGGCCACTATCTGCCGTACCTGGTCGACGCCATCTTGCCGGGGGTGCTCGACCCCACCGACGGCACCGGAGCCCTCGTGCGGCTGCGCACCCAAGGGGTGGGTCGCCCGGCGGAGGTAGCGGGACTGGTTTTGCAGCGTTCGGCCCGCCTAGCGGCAGCCTCGCTGGCCGGGCTGGTGGCGCTCTACCCGCCCGGGGACTGCGCCATCCTGGGCGAGGGCGGTTTGCTGTGGGGGGACCCGCTGTACGCCGAAGAGCTGGAGACCACCCTGGCCCAACTGACCGGCCCGCGACGGGTGGAGCTGTTGCGCCAGCGCGACAACGTGAACCTGATCGGAGCCGCCTGCGCCGCCTTAGCCAAGAGTCCTACCGGAGCGCTCTGAGCTAGCCGCCGTAGGCCTCCTGCAGAGCGGCGAAGAAGCGGGCCGCGTGCACGCCGTCCACCAGGCCGTGATGGGCTGATAGCGCCACCGGCATCCGGTGTTCGCCCCCGACCTGGTCGAACCGACCTAAAACGATCTTCGGTTCGGACTCGTGCCGGGAGAACTTACGGGCGTGGGTCAGACTCTGGAACCGTAGCCACGGTAAGGTCGAGAAGTGGACCAGGTCGGCCCGGCGCTCGTCGAGATCCAGGCTCAAACCTCGACTCTGCTTGGCTTGCTGTAGCCGGACTCGGGCTTCACTCTGAAAATCTTCGAACCGCTCGATATACGGGATCAAAGTGATGGCGAAGGTGTCGTCGGGCCGGAGCACGGTGGCCGACAGGTGCACCGTATCGAACTGTACCGGTCGACCGTGAAGGATGCGGGTGCGTAACTCCGGCACCCGGTGGACCGCCTGGAGCACACCGTGCCACAAGGTAAGAGTTCGGCTGTGACCTACCGCGTTCGCCCTAGCCAAGGCCTCCTCGCACTCCACCTCCACCACCATGCTAAAGAACGGTTCGTCGTAGGTGGAGTACAGATCGAAGTGGTCCCGCCGAGGCCAGGACGCCAGTTCGATCGACTGCGGAGGCCGATAGGCCCACTCGAAGGGGGGCTGGTGGCCGCCGTCGTCAGCGCTGGGGAGGTCGGCCGCGGCGGTCGACTCGGAGAGGTTCGCAGGTTCCGGATACATCGCTTCCGTTTCGATCTCCCCGGGGCGGTTCTCCTGCGCTTTGAGCCACTGACTCGGCCCCTTACCGCAGCCGATCTCGGGCTCATCCCTCAGACCCATACCTCGGGCTCATAGCGCGGGCTCATAGGGGAGGCGGTAGGCCCGACGGCACGGCCGCAGAACAGAAGGGTATGCCGGTCCAACTACAGCGCGAAGAGTTCGACCAGGCCGTGGAAGCGGCCCTGGAGACCATCCCCCCCAATTTTCGAGAAGCCATGGAGAATCTGGTGATCTCGGTGCTCGACGAACCGCTCCCGGAGCACCTCGAAGGCTTTGAAGACGAGGGCTACAACGAGGGGGGCGAAGGGGACCTCTTGGGGCTGTACGTTGGCACCCCCCTACCCGAGCGCAGCACCTGGGACAGCGGCTTTTTAAGCGATCAGGTGTTCTTGTTCCAGGGCCCGCTCCAGCGCATGTGCCAGAGCCGGGAGGAGCTGATCGAGGAGATCCGCATCACCTTGATCCACGAAGTGGGCCACTTCTTCGGCCTCAACGAAGACGAGATCGTCGAGGTCCTAGGGCCCTAACCCCCGCACCACCTCCAGAGCGGCCCGGCCACGGGAAAGCCCCGCCCTATGCTGGGGAGCGCTGAGGAGGACCGCCCTACGGCTCTGCACAGAAGCCGGTCGGGCGAAAGGACTCCGCTGGGAGCTCCTCGCATGAAGAGGGCACACGAGCTGCCCCGGCGGCTCGAGACCTTCCCTGGAGGATCCGTATGATCACAGTGGCCAACCGCATACCCGTCCACCCCGACTACGCCGAGACCTTCGAGCAGCGCTTCGCCGAGCGCCTCGGAGCGGTAGACCGAGAGCCGGGGTTCGTTGCTTACCGCCTTCTTCGACCTACCAAGTCCGACGAACCGTACGTGGTGTTCACCTTCTGGGAGTCCGAAGAGCACTTCCGAGCCTGGACCGAATCGGAGTCCTTCCGAGAGCAGCACGCCGTCAACCGCAAACTGGGCGCCGAAGCCTTCACCGCTCCGGTGAAGCTGGAGATCCATCGAGTGGTCCAGCAGAGCGGCGCAAAACTGGTCTCGCCGTAGCGCAATGAGCCTGGACAGTTTCAACGCACGAGCTCTCTTCTTAGAGCTTCGCGACCGATTCGAGCTGACCGGGGCCCGGCTTCAGAAGCTCTCGCAGATGAGCCCCGACGATCTGCTGCTGCACCTGCGTATGCCGGGCATCACCCACCGGCTGTTGCTGAGCGCTCACCCCGAGCGCACCCGGTTCCACCTGGTGGAGAGCCGACCTCCCCAGGCCGAGGTACCGAACCCCTTCGTCATGCTGTGCCGTAAGCGGCTCGGAGGCTGCCGCCTGACCCGCCTAGAGATGCTGGAGCTCGAGCGGCGCCTACTTTTGACCTTCCACTCGGAGTGGACCCTGGTCCTCGACTGGACCGGACGGCCCTCCCAACTGCTGCTGCTGGACCCCGAGGGCACGGTGCGAGGGCTGCTCCCTTACCGGGGCCGCTTCCGGATGGGCGGCTCTCTCGAAGCCCCCAACGATCCGGACGCGCCGCCGTCCGCCGAGGAGCCGAACGCCCCCTGGGCCCACCGCATACCCGCCCAGCGGGCCCTAGAGCTGCTGCAAGAGCACAGCGGCGACCTCACCGTAGCGGTGACCCGCATCGCCCGCGGGTGGGCGCCCGTGTGGCTCAAGCGACTGAAGAAAGAGTGCGGGACCCACCGCACCGAAGACCTGGCCGACCCCGCGGTGGCCGAACGGCTAGTGGGCTTCTGGCAGCGCTACCTCGAACCGCTAGACCGCCTGCCCGAGGGGGGATGGAGTTCGGCACACGGGGACGATAAAGAGCTGGACTATCGAGCCCCCGCCCCCGCCTTCGAGAGCCATC
>CAZDLH010000327.1:0-3806 GCA_964505925.1 uncultured Burkholderiales bacterium | reverse complement strand
GATCCTCGATCCGGTCGCTCATATTGGCCAGCTCCTCCACCGTGCGTCGCTCGTCCCAGTCCGGCGGCATCAGGCTGAACAGCTGCGCCGTGAAGTACTCCGGCAGAAGCAAAAAGTGAGAGTGATAGGTGTCGGCGGTATCGACAAAAAAACTGACCGTGGACTCGAACTCCTCGAAGCGTCGGATCGGTCGAAAATAGTACTGGGCGGCGCAGACCCGAACGGTGTGCGATGAGCGGTTCAAAGGGGCCGCCGCGATGGCTCGCCGCGCCGGGTCGAAGTCGGGGTTCTTCATCTCTAGCAGCGTGGCGTAGTTCAGGCTCGCCTCGTCGCTCATAAAGTCCAGCAGTACACGCCGCACGGTATAACCGTTCTTGAGGTGGGCGTTCAGCGCCGGGTCGTCCAGCTGACCATCGATGACCCGCTTGACGTACTGCTTGGCATCCATCTTACCGGCGTACTTTCTATAGCCGGTCAGGCGTCCGTAGGCCAGCATGCGCTGCAGGTTGAAGGTGGCCAGGATCTTTTTGCGCTGCTCGTACAGTAGCGCCGCGATACCGAACCCCCGATAGTCCGGGTCGACGGCGATGTCGGCTCCGTACAGAGTGTTGCCGCCGTAGTCGTGGGTGGCGAAGGTCGAATTACCGGTTATCTCGCTGAACTTGTAGGCGTGGTGGGTCTCTTCCAAGCAGACGATCAAGCAGGTCGCGTAGGCTATCGGCCGGCCTTCGTAGGCCACCAAGTACTGACCCTCGGGGAACGCTGCCAGCTGCATTTCGTACAGTCGCTCGTCGTCGAGTTTCGTGGGCGGGGTGTCGGCGTAGCAGTCCCGATGGAGGGCTACCAGAGCCGGTATGTCCTCAACCGTCCACCGTCGCACCTCCAGCAGCTCGCGATCGAGCTCCCGGCTGGCGGCCGTCTCTTTATCCTCGAATCCTTGTCGTTCTTTCGATGCGCTGTTCCTTCGACTGCCCATATAGCTCCTAGTTCTTCTTCGATCGACTTCCGGGCTGTGCCGGCGAGCTCGATAGCTGCCGTTATCATATGAGGCCCGGGGGGAAAGAACAAGTGAAGGACTAGATCGTAGCGGTTAGAAGCTAAGTCGGGTGTCCAACCGGAGAAGCAATATCTATCTGGTCGGCTTTATGGGGACCGGCAAGACCACGATCGCCCGCGAACTGGCCAAGGTGATGGGCCGCAAGTTCCTCGACACCGACCACGTACTAGAGCGCCGCTTTGGCCGTTCCGTCAACGAGATCTTCGCCACCGAAGGGGAAGAGGTGTTCCGCCGAGCCGAACGGGAACTCTCCCGGGAGCTGGCCGCCTCCCACAACAAGGTGGTAGCCACCGGCGGCGGCACGGTGGTGGACTCGGAGAACTTTCGAGCCTTTCGCGATTCCGGGCTGCTGCTGCGCCTCTACACCCGAGAAGACAACCTGATCGGGCGGCTCCAGCGCACCGCTAAGCGGCCTCTCCTCAAAGGTGAGACGCCGGAAGAGGTGGCCGCGAAAGTGAAGCGCCTGCTGGCCGAGCGAGAAGAGATCTACGGGCGCGTGAACCTGAGCCTCGACACCACCGATCTGACCCCGCTCGTGGCCGCCCGCAAGGTGCACGACTTTCTCAAAGGCCGCCCGGAGCTGTTCTATGAGTGGCCGGACGAACCGTTAGAGCTGCGCTAGTCGGACCAGCCGAGCTGGAGCCCTAGGAGGGGTGGTCGCCGCGGCCGAGCTCCTGGGACTTGCGCCAGTAGCGGGCGAAACCTTGAGCCGACATGAAACTCGGGTTAGCTTTCTCGTACGCTTCGTACTGCTCCACCGACATGCCCGAAGCCATCGCCTCGGTGCGCTCCCACGCCTGATAGCGACGCTGAAGTTCCAGCAGTTCCGTCTCCGGGCTCTCATCTAGGATGTCGGCCACCGCGCGGTAGCATCTCAGCAGGCGACGCCCGAGCTGCTCGAAGTGGCCCGCGGGGTCTTCGTGCTCTCCGAAATGGGTCAGATAGAGGCGCTCCACCGACAGCTCGGACAGCGACTCCAAGCTCTGCTGCCAGCGCAGCAGGTCGAACTCCGGCGGTGGACCGGGCACCGAAACGTAAGAGCTACCCGGGAGTCGCACCCCGGCTACGTCGCCGGTGAAAAGCGCGCCTGCGATCTGGAAGGCTAGGTGATGGGCGGCGTGCCCCGGCGTGGAGTACCCCCGGACCTCCAGCCCGCACAGCCTTCTCCCCGCCTCATCCCAGGGGTGCACGAGCTCCCTCGGGCAAGGCGCGGTCCGCCCCCACAGCTCGTCCATCCGATCCCCGTAGATCCGGGTGGCGCTGGCCAGCAGCCGGGAAGGATCGATCAGGTGCCGAGCCCCCAGCGGGTGCACGTGGATCTCGGCTCCCCGAGCCGCCCAGCGCCCGGCTCCTCCCGCATGGTCGAGATGGATATGGGTGACCAGAACGTGGCGCACCTGGTCTAGATCGTGGCCCAGCGCTGCGATCTCTGCCTCGAGCGTTTCGGCGGTGCTGGCCGGGCCCGCCTCGATCAGCAGTAGTCCCTCTGGCGCCTCCACCAGAAAGCTAGAGATCACCTCTGGGGTGCCTAGGAAGCGATGGTCGAGCACGTGGATCTTCATAGCTCGACCTTCGTAAGCGCGGGGTCTGCTCCCTACCGCGCCCCCCCCTCGCAGAGCTACCCCTGCAGGGCCCGCCGGACCAAGCTCGCCCGCGCGGCCGCCTCCATGCGGTCGGCTGGTACCTCGCGCGGATCCACCCCGAACCACCAGCAGATCCCCTCCACCGCCTGATGCACCAGCATCGGCAAACCGTCTTGGACCGCACCGCCGAGCTGCCTCACCTGGCCGAGCAGCGGGGTATCCCGGCCGTAGATCAGCTCTGAGAAGAGCACTCCGTGGGGCCAAGTCTCGGGCAGCCGGACCGGGCTCCCCTCTCCTTGCAGCCCGGCGCTGGTGGTCTGCACCACCAGATCGGTACGCTCGAGCTCCCGGGCGAAAAGCTCGAGTGAGCCCGCCTCGAGACGGCGGGGGGGGCGGGGGGGGCGGGGGGGGCGATGGCCCACCCTCGCAGCGGTCGCCTCCAGCACCCCCTGCAAGAGCGACTCAGCGCGGGCAGGGGTGCGATTCAGTACGACCAGCTCGTCGATCCCTTCGGCCAGCAAGGCGGCCGCTACTCCCCGGGCCGCTCCCCCGGCCCCTAAGATCAACGCGCGCTTCCCGGGGGGGCGCCAGCCGAAGCCGCTCTCCACGCCCCTGAGCCACCCCACCCCGTCGGTGTTATCCCCCTCCAGCCCGCCCTCTCTCCAGCGTAGGCAGTTCACCGCGCCGGCCGCCTCGGCTCTCGGAGTGAGCCGCCCACAGAGGTGAAAACCGGCCTCCTTGTGAGGCACCGTGAGATTAGCCCCGACGGCCCCCAAAAGCGCAAGAGCGCGAACCGTCTCGTGGAGATCGTCTGGAGCCACCGCCCAGGCCAGATAGACGGCCGGCAGACCCAGCGCCTCGAAAGCCAGGTTCTGCATCAGGGGCGATAGGCTGTGAGCCACCGGCTGCCCCAGCAGCCACAACGGCCGAACCCCCGGCTGCCCGAGGCGCGAAAGCGACAGCTCCACGGCGATCTAAGGCTCCCGCAGACCCGGGTAGTGCGACCAGAACTCGGGAAACGAGACCGACGCCCAGCCGGCCCCCTCCAACTCCACCGCATCGCTGCAGCGCAGAGCTGCCACCGCCAGGCTCATCTCCAGGCGGTGATCGGCGTGGACCGCGGCCCGCCCGCCTTTGAGCTCGCCTCCCCGGACAGTGAAGCCGTC
>CAZDLH010000326.1:0-3807 GCA_964505925.1 uncultured Burkholderiales bacterium | reverse complement strand
TCACGGGGGAGCGGGACGGCTACTACGAGGACTACGTCGGCCTGCCGGACCGCCAAGCTCTGTGCGTGATTTCGTCTAGCACCCGGGAGGGCCGCCCGATGGAGCTGGCCCAGCCGCGGCTGAAGCTCAAAGTCGGCGAACCGGTTGCCTTTCCGCTGTTCACCAGCTCCCGCCGACCCAAAGACGAACCCGGAGAGCTCCTGAGCACCAGCGACCTGACGCCCCTGCCCGTCCTCCAGACCAGCGTCGAAGGGAAGGGGGTCCGGAAAGGGAGCGAAGTCTCGGTCCATCTGGCCGCCGAAGTGACTCCGGTCGGCACGCTGGACCTTCGCTTCCGCAGCGACGATCAAAGGGAGTTTCGCCTAGAGTTTTCGGTGCGGGACGGGGTGGCTGGTGCCGCCTCCGCCGATCTGGCGCGAGCCGAAGTCGACGCGGCTCGCAGGCTGCTGACCGAGACTTTCAAGACCAAGCCGAAAGCCCTAAAGAACAGTCCGGTCCGCCCGAAGAACCTGCTGCTGGCTCTAGAGCAGACCCTCGGTGAGACCCGGGACGAGTGGCCGCCCGTGGTCCTCAGAACCTTGTGGGACAGCTACTGGAGCGTAGAGTCCCGCCGTCGGGTCTCCGAAGAGTTCGAGGCGGCCTGGCTCAACGGTGTGGGGTTCTGTCTGCGACCGGGCTTCGGTCTCCCGCTCGACGAGTGGCGCTGCCTCCAGCTCGAAAAGGTGCTCGACGGCTGGCTCCAGCACTCCCGCGATGAGAACGTGAAGGTCCAGTTCTTCATCATGTGGCGCCGGGTCGCCGCCGGGCTGCGAACGGCCACCCAGCAGCACCTATGGGATCAGCTCCACCCACTCTTCCTGCCGGGCCGCAAGCATATCAAGACCCGCAACAAGGGCACCCCCGGCCGCGAAGACCGCAAAGAGATGCTTCGGCTGGCGGTCTCTTTGGAGCGCATCCCCATCCAGGAGAAGCGAGCGCTCCTGGAGGTGCTCCTCGAGGGGTTCACGGGCCAAAGAGAAGAGTTCTGGCTCCTGGCGCGCCTGGCCGCCCGAGAGCCCCTAGACCCCGAAGCGAAGTCCTCGGTACTCCCAGGGGAAGCGGTGGCCGGCGCCGTGGACGCGCTGTTGGCCAGCCCGTGGCATACCGTTCCCCTAGGAGAGCTGTGCCTGGTGAACGTGGCGTCGCGCACCGGAGACCCGGATCGGGACCTAGACCCGGAGCGCTCCGCCCGGCTGGAGGAAGCCGTGGGGCAGCGCTCTCGGGATCCCGAGAGCCTGGCCCGACTTCGAGGGGAGACCGGACGCTCGAGCCGAGACGCCAGCGCCCTCTACGGCGACTCTATCCCGCTGGGGCTCAGACTCGACAAAGAGCGTCCCGAGCCGGAAGCTCAGAACGTCATCTCTTAGGCTGCGGGGCTGCGGGGTTGTGGAGGCGTGGGACTGTGGGGTCGTGAGGCCTAACGCCGACCCGCGGTCCGCTCTGGCGAGGTCGCGGGGTCGGCCGGGGCTTAGCTCTGGACTGACCCGGCGATCTTAGCCCGGAGTTGCCCTCGGTGCGACCGCCCTGAGTCGTCGAAGATCTCTAGCTCAGCGTCCACTTCCCAGGGTCCTCGTCCGGTGACGAAGATGAACTTCACGGTTCCGGATGCGGCCGTCAGCGGGCCGTCCGGGTGCTGCCAGAGCCCCTCTTCGACGATAAAGGGAAGCTCCCGCAGAGCTCCCGAGGCCAGCGCCTCCTCCGAGTCATCGGCGAGCGCCGTGAGCCGAAACTGCGGGGTCCCGCCGACCTCTTCACCCAGAACCGTCAGACGACCGCCCTCCAAGCGCGCCTCGTGGACCGCGTAGCTGCGGCGCAAGCTTTCGAGCTCGAGCACCCCCTCATTGCCCACCGCATCCGGAGCGTCGGGGTCGTTGGGCGGGGTAGGGGTGTTGGCCCAGTTCCCCATGGCAAGAAGCAGAAGTAGAGCGCGCTGAACGGCGGTGTAGATTCCCATCTAGCGATCTTTCGATGGGCCCGGCAGACATCCTGGAGTCGCTTCGGGTTGAGTTGGGTTGGACTGGGTCCTACGGGTCGCGGTACGGCTCAGCCGGGGTAGGGGAGAACGGCTCGACCGCCCCGAGGAGTTCGACGAGCGGGATCAGGTATCTGGCCGACAGCTCCGAGAGCCGCCGGTCATCGAGGGTCTCCGGCAGGAGCCCCGAGCCGCTCTGCTCGGTCTTGAGGACCACCACTCCTTGAGCGGTTCCGGGCAGCAGGTAGGCTTCGGAAAAAGCCGAGCGCATGGCCGCGCTGTAGCGCGCTCGGGCGGTCAGCGGCGCGTAGTGCAGGTTCAAGACCACGAAGCCGCCGGGCCTCAACCGCTGCCTCAGCAGCTCGAAAAACTCGACGGTTCTGAGGTCGGCCGGCACCTCCAGACCGTCGAAAGCGTCGAGGACGACCAGGTCGTAGAACTCACCTTCGTCCTCGTCCAGATAGCTCCGGCCGTCGGAGATCACCAGCTTCTGGCGAGCGTCTGGGCGATAGCCGAAGAACTTCTGAGCCGCCTCGGCCACTTCGGCGGAGATCTCCACCGAGACCACCTCCGCCGAGGGGTGTACCCGCGCCAGCTGCCGACTCAAGAGACCGGCCCCTAATCCGAGCACTAGAACTCTAGGCTCCCGCTGAGCTCGGGCTCCCCCCTGGGGGCCCTCCGGTAGCGCCTCGAGAAGACAAGAGGCGGCCAGCATCTGGCGCAGATAGAAAGCCGGCAGCAGATCGGGGTCCGAGACGTGCATGCGGGCCTCTTCGGCCTCCCGCTGACCATCCCAAAAAAGGAGTCGGCGAACGCCGTCTTCCTCCCGGACCCTGACCTGCGAGCGCTCTCCTAACGGAGCCGTCCAGAGGGGCTGACCCTCGGGCGGTCCAGGCTCTCGAGCGAGCGCCGAAGACGACAAAACGAAGCCGAGAAGACTGAGCCAGCAAAGTTTTCTTAGGCCCCTAAAGACGGTTGTGCAGCGACGGTTCATCCCTCGGATTTACGAAAGGCGACCGCCGGAGGCCTGCCCGGAACGCCAGGGCAGTTGTCTTTCTCCTCGTCTTCCTTTAACATGGGAGACATCTAGAGATCTCTTGAGGTGAACAACATATGATGTGGGCCGTTATGGGCATAGGGATGCTCATCAATACCATACAAAGCAACCGCATGAAGGCGCAGTTCAATCAGCAGATGCAGCCTCAAATGCAGCAGATGAAGGCGATGGAGCAGAACCTGAAGTCCGGGGAAGCCTTCCGCCAAGCTTTCATGAAAGACGGTCCGAAACTGTCCATGCAGTTCGACCGTCCTACCCAAGCGTACGAAAACTTTCAGAACCTGCAGCAGCAAAACTTTCAGGAGCGCCAGAACATCGAAGGCAAGATGCGCCAAGAGTTCGGTAAGATGAAGGACGACTTTTTCAAGAAGAGCCACTACGAGACCGACTTCGGCAAACAGGGCCAAGGGAAAGTGGTGACCGACGACGCCGGAAAGCCGAGGGTTCAGAAAGGGCCCGAGACCTCTCCTCAAAAGACCGTTCGCCACTCGTTCGAATCGGCCCAGAGACTGGAGATGGCTAACAAGCACGCCACTCAAAACGACGGCTTCATGAAACAGGAGACCGTCAAAGTGCGGGAGTTTCTCCACGAGCACTCCGCTCACCTCACCGACCCCATCGTCCAAGGGGAGCTCTCCAAGATGATCGTGCAAGGGAAGAAGCGGTCCCTAAAACTCCAGCAGGATCAAGATGACGAACGCTGGCGCTCCGATATGCCGCCCACCGCCGAGATCACCGA